>JAIOSU010000111.1 GCA_021107455.1 Clostridiales bacterium
ATGGAGCGAACACATTACTCTGCACTTGAAAATACAATGAAGTTGGTTTATTTATATCTTACTGCTTAATCAATTGACAGACTACCCATAGGTAGTCTGTTTTTTTTTAGACAATCTTTTTCTAATGGTTTTAGCAATATAACTTTAGGGTAGAAATAATAAAACACGAAAGGGGCTGATTAGATGAAAAAACAATTCTATTATTTCCAGTTGGTTCTGATCTTCACCATCTTTTGGATTGTGCTTTTTGAACGAGCGACGCCGTTTGTTTTATTGACAGCGCCGCTAATTTCTGTACTTTCGATCAAAGCCTCTGAAAAGTTCTTATTGAAAGACAGTTATTATGATCTCTATTATTTCAATATATTCTGGCTGATCAAGTACAGTTTCTATTTACTGCTTGAGATTTACAAGTCGGGACTTTCCATTATTCCAAATATAATTTCAGGTCATGCTAGTCCTGACATAGTTGAAATTTACACTGATCTGGATTCCAATCTTCAACTGGCACTTCTCGCCAACTCCATAACATTGACACCCGGCACCATAACAATGGACATAGAAGGTCAACGTCTTAAAGTACTCTGGATGGATCCCAAAACCAAAAACATCACAATGGCGGGCATCCTGATCAAAGGCAGACTTGAGAAATTGTTAAAGGAGGTCCTATGACTTTTGCTGTGGTCACTTTAATTATTTTTTCATTCCTCAGCGCTTTTAGGGTTTTGATCGGTCCAACACTTTGGGACAGATTACTCGGTCTCAATCTGGTCACTTCAAAGCTCATCATAATTATCATTCTTATGGCGTGTCTCAGGATGGAGAGTTTTTTGCTCGATATGGCACTTGTATATGCCTTATTGAGTTTCATCGGAATTATTTTTATATCCATTTACATTCAAAGAAAGGGGCGATTCTGATGAGAGAACTCATTAGCGACATCATAATTTTTATCGGTATTGCATTCATTGCGCTTGGAATCATCGGCATCTACCGTTTCAACAATTTTTATTCCAGGGCACTGGTTGCCTCCAAGGTGGATACGGTCGGTTACATTACCATTATCATTGGTGTTATGATTCGACACGGTTTTTCGTACTTCACAATGAAAGTGTTTTTCATTTTATTGATCACGTTGATCATCAATCCTTTGATCACACATTCCATAGTGAGGTCGGCTTTTATCAGTGGCTATAAATTGAGAAAGGAGTAAACATGCTTGAATTGACTCTTATACTTTTGGTCATTCTATCAATAGCGGCACTTCAGACGCGATCACTTCGAAACGCTGTGATTTATTTGGGTGTGTTTTCACTCGCGATTTCATTTGTTTACCTGCTCTATCATGCACCTGATGTGGCGATAGCCGAAGCAGTGATTGGTAGTACTATTGCCACAATTCTCTATCTTGTCGCACTTCAAAAGTACAAAATTTTTACCATATATTATCGATTGCAGGAATCCGAAATTGAAGATACCCATTATTTTTCAAGATATAAGCTTCAATTGGTCAAGTCTCTAGAAAAGTTCTGTACCAAGCAAGAGCTTGAAGCCCAGATCATTTATTCTCTTGAGGAACTGGATGAGATCTTGACGAAACACCAGTATGCGCTGATCATTGAAGAACACGAAGAGTTCATCTCCATATATGCGCACCATGAAAACTACATGCTTGATAAATTGGAGTTTTTCCTGGACAATGAGCCGGCTTTCATCAGACCGTATCGAATTGTCAAAATGGAAGAAATTGAAGGCGAGGTGATGGAATGAGACGAAAACTCATCGTACTTTTACTGATTGCCGCAGGAAGCTTAACGGTCTATCATTCCATCCAGATTGAGCCACTTCAGACTTTGCCAATGGCTGAATACTATATCGAGAACAGCTTTAAAGACACTGGGGCGGCAAATGTTGTCACTTCTGTATATCTTTACTTTCGCTATTACGACACATTATTTGAGGCCTTGATGCTACTGTTCAGTATCATTGGCGTCATTTATATGTCCATTCACGAAGGAGAGGATTATAATGAATGAACATTCCAAATTGCTCACAAAAACACTCGGATTTGTGTTCCCATTCATTTTGGTGTTCGGAGTCTACATGATATCAAACGGTCATATTTCCCCGGGTGGAGGTTTTCAAGGCGGAGCCGTGATGGCTTCTGTTTTCATCTGCAAGTATCTGATTGATCCCATGAAAGACGTCAGCCTTTACAGAGTACAATGGGTGGAAAAGTTGGCGCTACTCTTCATCATACTACTGGCATTGGGGTTTGTAGCTACTGGTCTGAATGCATATTTCACTTTTTTCCTGCCCTATTATTTGATTATCATGAATATCCTGATTGGCCTTAAAGTCGCTTGCGGCATGACAATTATCTTTTATCGTTTTGTATACTATGAATCCAGGTGAATTTATGATCAAAGAAATCATTAACGGCGAAAACATAAGCATAATTTTATTTTTCATTGGCGTATATGGTGTTTGTGCCAGGAGGAACATTTTCAAGACGATAATGGGCCTCAGTATCATGCAGGCGGGATTGATCCTTTTCTTTCTCTCGATCAACACATCTGAGAATGCCGTTCCACCAATAGGACCTGAAATCATGAATGCAATCAGTGTTTCAGATCCTGTCCCCCAAGCCTTGATGATCACTGCAGTTGTTGTTGGAATTTCAACTACAGCGGTGAGTTTGACCATGTTCATATCACTCTATCATAAATATGGTACAACAAATTGGAACAAAGTCAAAAAGAAGCGAGGTGAATTGGATTGACACCACACTTGCTATTATTTATAATGCTCCCCATATTAACCGGATTATTATTATACATTATAAAACATCCAATGATCAAAGCCATTGCTGTGATTACTGAAGTTGTTCTTTTAACCATGACATTTTGGTACGTTCTCACTATTGGCGAACATTCGATGATGACTCTGCTTGTCAATGTTCCATTGCCGTTTGGCATGGCTCTACGAATTGATCGATTGTCAGCAACGATGCTTCTTCTCAACAACTTCCTATTCTTATGTATGATTGTCTATAGTTTGAAACGTCCTTATATGAACAGACTTTTCATATTCTTGTTTTTAAGTCTTCAGGGGATGATTAATGCACTTTTTCTTTCAACTGACTTTTTCAATGTCTATATTTTAATTGAGGTGGCAACTATTGCTGTAAGTATCTTGATTATGTACAAAAAAGATAGCCAATCGATGTATGATGGTATGATCTATCTGCTTGTGAATATGGTCGCCATGGGATTTTTTCTATTGGGGATCGGTTACTTATATAAAACTTTCGGAGTTCTCGACTTCGTGACAATAGAAAATTTGATACCACATTTAGAAAACAAAAGGGTACTAGTGCTTCCTTTTTCATTTTTGATTACCGGATTGAGTCTCAAAGCTGCGTTGATGCCTCTATTCAGCTGGCTTCCAAAAGCTCATGGTACAGCAAGTGCTCCTGCAGTTGTCTCAGCAATACTCTCAGGAATTTTTGTTAAAGTTGGAATTTATTTGCTAATTCGAATGATTGGCATATTTTCATTTGCAATTGATTTGCAAGATTTCTTTTTATTCTTGGGTTTTCTCACAGCTTTATCAGGATTTATGTTTGCTATGGCACAAAGTGATATCAAATTGATTCTTGCTTACCATACTGTTTCTCAAATCGGTCTAATACTGATTGGTATCAGTGGTATAAGAGATCAGAATAATTTTGGTGGTATTTATCATATTTTAAGTCATGGTGTGTTCAAATCGTTGTTTTTCCTCGTTAGTGGTATTTTGGTTCAACACTACAAGACAAGAAAAATCAAAAATATGACCGGTCTTTGGCAAACCTCAAAACATGTTTCGATTGTCTTAATCTTTTCTATACTCAGTATAACTGGAGCTCCATTGTTTAGTGGTGGCTATTCGAAATATTTTATATCATATGGCAATGAAAGCGAACTGCTCAAATGGTTGTTTGTTGTGATTAATGCGGGAACAATGGCTTCCTTCATTAAATTCTTTAGGGTGATTTTTACCAAACCATTGGAACAGGCACATAAGATGCAAATTGATATCAATCAAAAAATTGTGATCAGCATCATGGCGGCTGTTTGTTTTCTTTTGGGATTCGCTGGTGATTTGGTCACAAAAGTAGTACATCATCAGCCATATACCTATGATGCTGTTTCTCAATTGTCTAAACTTCCAATATATCTATTCTCTTATTTGATAAGTTACCTTGTGTTTCGATTTATACTCGAGAATAGTAAAGCGCTAAAATTCCTTAAAGGCATCGAATTGTCATTCAACAGCATCAATTTGGCCATAGTAAGCTTTTTCTTTGTAACCTTGGCATATCTCACAATTACATTCTAAACTGTTAAAACCACGAATTAAGGGCCTCGATGCATATACATCGAGACCCTTTTTATTATTTGTCTTATTTTCTGAAAAAAACCAACCCTACAGCACCTTCTCCCGTGTGAGTACCTACTACAGATCCGATTTCACTTTCATAGATGGTTCCCACTTTTATGGATTTAAGGACCAAATGTCTGAACTCTTCCATCTTTTCCAAATTGTTGGCATGTGCGATGCCGATTACATCAACATATCCTTCTGGATATTCCGCAAGCAGTTGCTCCAGCATCCAGTTCATACCTTTTTTGCTGCCCCGAACTTTTGCTGCCATATTGACAAGACCATCTTTTGTTTCAATGATTGGCTTTAAGTTCAACATTTTACCGATCATAGCACTGCTGGATGATAATCTTCCACCTTTTTTTAGATTCTCAAGGGTGTCAAGCATACCATATAATTGAGTCTTCGCGATTTTTTCATCCATGGCTTTGACTATCTCGATCACGCTGAGTCCCTTCTCAACATACTCGATCAAAGTATTTAAAAGAAGTCCAAGACCGAAACTCGTGGTTCTTGCATCAATCAATGTGATCTGATCACTTGAAGTCATTTCTTTTGCAATCACAGCAGATTGATAAGTTCCACTCAACTCGGATGATAAAAATATTCCAATGACATGATTACCGGCTTTAATCTCTTCTTCAAACAACTCGTGAAATTCATTGGGATTGACTTGAGATGTCGTCGGTAAAGTCTCTGATGCTTTCATTTTTCCGTAAAATTCAGCATTAGTCAAATCGATTTTGTCCACATACTCTCCGTCAGGAAATAAAACCTTGAGTGGTGCGAATTTAACGCCTTTTGCACTGAGTTCTTCAGGTGCGATATCGCAGGTGCTGTCTGTGATCAATGTGATTTTCATAAAAATCTCCTTTACTTTGATATTCAATTATTTTGATATTCAAACTATTTGGTTAAAAAAATTCATTTATACTTCTTGTTGAAATAATCGGTGAGTTTCGACAATACATCGACGAGAACATCACTTTCTTTCTCGCTGAGCACTTCCATGGTGTATTCTATCATTTCTTTATGAAATTTTTCATGATGTCTAAAGGCATCTTGACCAAGGCTGGACAGATGAATCAATACCACTCTTCGATCCACCTCACTGCGCTCCCTGATCACATAACCTTTTTTTACTAAGTTGTTCATTGAAACTGTTAGAGTACCCACTGTTACATCAAGCTTACCTGCAATCGAAGACATCGGAAGCGTTTGGTCAATACCAATTGCTTCGACGACATGCAGTTCGCTGATACTCAAATTGTTGTATGGACCAGTCTTTAGTGCCTTTTCTTCAATATGCAATATGTGATTGAATAGGTCCACCAACAAGTGATTGATGACAGTTCTTTTGTTATCGGTCATATCTGACTCCATTTACTTTGATATTCAAACTATTCTATACTAATTATAAAGAGTTTGATATTATTTGTCAATCTTTTGGTCTTTGATTTTGAAGCTCATCATTAGAATCGCAATGGGAAATGAAATCCAGTTGAAAATAGTATAAGGAGCATACTTGAGCGCACCTACTCCAGTAATGGCAAGAATTATGATGGCATTGACGTTCCATGGCATAAGTGGTGCGAATGCTGTTCCACTGTTTGCTATGATCTGTCCAAGATCTGCCTCATTCAAATTCTGCTTTTTGAATGCGGCTTTCAAATATTTTCCCGGGATGATTATTCCAACAGTCTGATCGCAAGTCAAAGCATTAAGTGCGATGGATAAAAGGCCTGAGTAAGTACCAAGTTGAATTTTCGTTTTACTCTTTTCTGTCACCCAAAACGCTATGGGTTTTACCCAACCACATTCATCATAAATTTTACTCATGGATACACCTGCCATTATGATGAACACCACTTCAACCATGGCATAAGCACCACCGATCTGAAGAGATTGAATCAACACCCCATCTGATACAGTAGAGTAACCGAAGATGGAATACTCAAGCATATCAATAATGTGATCCCCTTGAACGAATATTCCGAGTATGAGTCCCATAACAATCCCGATTTCGAGCACTGTATTCGTTTTTGCGCCTCTAAAACTGATCCAAAGGACTATAAACGGGACGATGAAAAACCAAGGGGATACGGTGAAATTATCCAGTAGCTGGACGCGATAAAATAGAATCTCCGTTTCCGAAATGGTCTGAGTCAATCGCTCACCCATAAACAGATAAAAAAATGAGGACAGTATGAAAGCCGGCATCATTGTGAATCCTGTTCTCTTAAAGTAGTCTTTGAATTTCACCCCAATAGTCTCTGTGGTGAAATTGACTAGTGCGGAAATCGGTGAAAGTCGATCCGCCACATACGCTCCTGAAAGCAATGCCCCGACCAAAAGTGCTTCAGGAATCCCAACGCTGATTCCAAGCGAAAAAAGAGCTACACCTATAGTGCTGAGTGTCCCAAGCCCCGTTCCAAGAAAAAAGGACACCACTGTGGTCATAAGAAATGCGAATAATAAAAAGTTGACCTTGTCGATTATATCAAATCCATAGTAAATGAGCGTCGGTACAATCCCGGAGGCAATCCACATGGATACATTGATTCCAATCATTAAAATAATGCTATAAATGCCTTTGACACTCAATATTCCTTCCTTGATCCAACCAAGTGTGGTCTTAACCTTTACTCCATATCCTTTGAGGACAATCATGGCGAACAATAAGGTGCCAAGAAGTCCGAATACCAAAGAGATTCCAATGAATAAACATGTGATGATACTGGTTGTGAAAACAATTGCTATTATTACGCCCCAACGCTTTGGTAAACTTAATTCCATATGCCCCACCTTCAATATTAGTCTTCAATTGATATTGTATAATATTTATATCAAATGAACCATTGCTTTTTTCTCTAAAACCATTTAAAATAAGAATACAGTCCCGGGGGATATAGCTCAGCTGGGAGAGTACCAGACTGGCAGTCTGGGTGTCGAGGGTTCGAGTCCCTTTATCTCCACCAATTAAAAAAACACCTTGTAACCGACGGTTATAGGGTGTTTTTGTTTTATACATACCTAATCAGATACTTATATTGTTTTTATTGGGTTAGTTGTTTTGCATGCATTAAACTGATCACTTCAGCTTTCTAGTTTCCATATATTCAGATTTAATTATCCAATCCAATGGAATTGTTTACAAGAATTAGACGAACAAAGTTTTGCTTGAT
>JAIOSU010000213.1 GCA_021107455.1 Clostridiales bacterium
CTGCACAAGGTCTTCTTGGAGCTGGAATTGCACTTTTAGCACTCAATATTTGGACTACAAATGATAACGCACTTTATGCATCAGGTCTGGGCTTAGCCAACATCACTGGTCTAAAGAGAAAACATCTCACCATAGCAGCGGGTGTTATAGGAACAATTTTCGCAATTTTCCTATATAACAACTTTGTTGGTTGGTTGAATTTCTTGAGTGTATCTTTGCCGCCAATCGGCGGAATTATCATTTCAGATTTCTATCTTAGAAGAAAGAAGATTTATCCGCTTGCTTCTGAACACAAGTTTATGAGCGTAAACTGGGCATCCATAATCGCTTGGGGACTTGCTATAGGAGTTTCGGTTATTTCTCCTGAAACAGGAATTTTATCTATTGCACCACTTAATGCCATACTTTCCGCAATTTTATTCTATTATGTATTAGATATGGTTATGAATGGCAACAAAGTAGTAGAGGCTATACCTGAGGTTATACCAGAGCAATCGAATTGATGACAGGAGGACATGAATGCAATTAATCATTAAGAACGCAAAACTTAGAAATCTTGAAACTTTAATGTCCATCGGCATTGATCGTGGAAAAATCATGGCAATAGATCATCATATTGATGCAGATGCCGAAAAAGTGATCGATGCAAAAGGGCATTTGGTTTTACCACCATTCATTGACCCACATCTGCACCTGGACGCAGTTCTCAGTGTAGGTGATCCTAGATTCAATGAGTCGGGCACATTGCTTGAGGGAATACAGATATGGGGAGAGAGAAAGCCATTTCTGACAAAAGAAATCTTAAAGAAAAATGCCATTGAAGCCATCAAATGGGAAGTTGCCAATGGTGCATTAAAAATAAGAACTCATGCTGATACGACTGATCCAACACTCCTTACTGTGGAATCATTGCTTGAAGTAAAGGAAGAAATGAAAGAGTTGGTTGACCTGCAAATCGTAGCATTTCCACAAGACGGAATATTCACGACCAAAGAGGGACTCGATCTAATGAAGCGTTCCCTTGAAATGGGTGTGGACGTAGTGGGAGGCATCCCTCATAACGAGTTCACCAGAGAAGATGGTGTGAAGGATGTTGAAACTGTATTTGAACTCGCTGAGAAGTTTGATGCATTGATCGATATACATGTGGATGAAACTGGTGATGATCAGTCTCGATTTGTGGAGGTCATGGCCAAGGAAACCATTAACAGAGGCTGGCAGGGGCGCGTTACAGCGAGTCACACAACAGCTATGCACAATTACAACAATGATTACGCTTTCAAATTGATTGGTATTCTAAAGCGAGCTGAAATGAACATGATCACAAATCCATTTGACAACTCGGTGCTCCAAAATCGTACGGATGGATATCCTCGAAAAAGAGGGCATACACGTGTGGATGAATTGCTTGCTAGAGAAGTCAACGTCAGTATCGGCCATGACAGCATAATGGACCCATGGTATCCTATGGGAAAAGGAAGCATACTCCAGGCTGCAAATTTGCTCCTTCATACGGCTCACATGAGCGGTTACAGCCAAGTATCACAGTTGATTGACATGATTACTGATAATTCAGCTAAAACTATGAACCTTGCAGAGGGGTATGGTATAAAAGTGGGCAATCAAGCAGATTTGATTATCCTTGATGCCACATCAGAATTCGATGCCATCAGACTTATGAGCGAATGTCTTTATGTCATTCGAAAAGGCAATATTGTCAGTGTGGCACATCCTGCAACCAGAATGCTTAATTTCGGAGGCGAACTGAGAAATATTGATTTTAAGTTATAAAATATAAATATTCCAAAGGCGTGAAAGTTTGATTTTCACGCCTTACTTTTATTATGATATAATGATTTCAGTGGCAATTACTAAAGTGAGGTGAGCGCTTTGAATATAAGAGATGTGGCACAGCGTGCAGGCGTATCTGTTGCGACGGTCAGTCGGGTTCTTAATCATCCGGACCAAGTGACACCGAAGACAAGGGAACGAATTCTCGACATTATGAAAGAACTGGACTATACCCCGAATTGGTTTGCTCGTGGTCTCAATCTTAACCGTACTGGTGTCATCGCGCTCCTGATTCCAAACATATTGAATCCGATTTATACGGAAATCGCCAAAGGTGTGGAGGAAGTCGCCCATAATAGAGGGTACTATACTTTGCTTTGCAACTCTGAAGATTCTAGAGAAAAAGAAGCCGCTTACATAGAGATGTTGCTTCATCGAAAAGTCGACGGACTGATTTTCATTGCAGGTCATCTTGATCCTGATCTTATGACCAAAATTGAAGAGACTCAACTGCCTGCTGTCATGATTGGTAGAATTGAAGGCAATTGGCATTTCAGTGCGGTATACACAGATTATTTTGAAGGAGCGAGAAAAGCAACGGCTCATCTGATAGAAAATGGTTACAAACAAATTGCTCATATAACCGGAAATCTTCGCTTTATCGAAAGTGCTGAAAAATTGAATGGCTATACGGAGGCCCTTAAAAATGCGAATCTTGAGCTCAATCCCAAATGGATTATCGGAGGAGAGGAGACCATCGAAGGTGGTTATCTGGCAGCTAAAAGGCTGGTGAGAAACCCCAATCCTCCAGAAGCAATATTTATCGCAAATGACTGGATGGCTTTCGGCGCTATAGACGCCATC
>JAIOSU010000066.1 GCA_021107455.1 Clostridiales bacterium
TAGCAATGTCATTTTAATTTTGTTTTAATTATATCATCAAAAATGCTACTAAATCACTTAACTTGACGGCTTTACGCATCACTTTTTTGAGTTTTATTGTTTCGGGGACGGTTAATCTTTAGTTACGTTTACTAGCCGTTTAAGCCACGAGTTATACGCATATGAATATTCTAAATTATCAAAAACAAATAATTCAAAAGGAGATTTATGATATTAAAATTGAAATTATCAAGTTTATTAAAAATAGGGATCATACTATCTATTTTAGTATTGGCGTGTTCAAAAAAAGAAAGCCCAACTGAACCTAAAAGTGATGAAACACTAATAATTGATCTTTTTAAAACTCTTGAAAATGCCTATAATATAGGTGACCAAGCAAAAGCGCAAAGTTGCTTTAGTGCATCATATCTTCATCAGGGTATTTCAGATATATTTCAAGTTGAATTTCTGGAAGGTTTCGGTTCGGAATATACGAATCTTGAATTATCAAATATAACACCTGTTATAACAGGTGAAACTGCTACATGTTCTTTTCATACAAAATTAACCTATACTTTCCCAAATGATTCTGGAACAGAAGAAGGTAATTTCCCACAAGATGAAGATTTAGGGGTTCATATTTTAAAAAAGGAATCCAGTGGTTGGAAAATATTCGGAAACCAAATATCATCATACATGAATTTTATAAAAAATGGAACTCAGATAAATTGGACGGTTAGCAAATTTTGGAAATCTTCATCTACGGTTGAAGTATACAGCGGCCCATCACAACAAGATGATGAAGATTTTGAATTCCGCCTTAAATTAAGTGAAGGGAATCTACCTTTAGGAACATATACACAAAATGATAGAGTAGAAAGTATTCATTATTACGAATATGATAATATTGAAAATGTTTCTATAACTATTTCTAAGTTTGATTTAACAAATAGAGTGATAGAAGGAACTTTTTCGGCAACATTGAAAAATGCTGCAAGTCAAACTGTTCAATTGACAAATGGCTCATTTCAAGCGGTGGATTAAACTAAATCACCCATAATAAATTGTTAATCCATTAAATTATATGTTGTTAAGCGTATAACGATTGCATTAAGTTGACCGCCTTGCTCTGGCGCGATTTCGGAAGTTTTGATTATTATTCACGTTTTGTGCTTTTTTTTACGTTCAGTGCATAAATGTCGGCGGCAACTTATGCAAATCGTTAAATCCCGGACGTTAGGCTGAATTTAAAACCTAAAACTATAGGCTATGAAGTCAAAAATAAAAAATCAGAGGGAAAAAAGAAAATGAACAAAACGTTTGTTATTGAATTAACATTAATACTTTTAATATTATTACTTATTGGTTGTAGTGAGAACAAATCAACAAACTCCAGTAACAGTAATTCGATTGTTGGTAGTTGGGAAGAGTATAGAAATTATGATTGTGAAGAAGGTGATTATCAAAATGTTGAGCCAGATGAATCATTTTGGTATTTTACATCAAACAATAAATTTTTAATTTTACACAGAAATAATGGTTCATATACTCTTGAAACTAATGGAGTGTTGAGCTATGAAATATTAGATAATTATCACATTCTAATTGCTGGTTCTATTAATTGGAAATATGACTTTTTAAACTCTGAAAACACTAATTTGTTAATCGAAGATGAAAAATACCAAAATAAATATTGGTTTAATAAAGTTGATGATGCACCTAATTATAAGGATTATTTACCTTAAAATTATTGATTTGTATGCTGTCTAACTAATCAACACAGCGCTTAAGCAGACGGCTTTACGCTTTCCGTTTTTAACTGGTCGTATAAATCCGTAGCTTAGCTTGGACGTTAGTTGCATGATAATAAATAATATTACAAATGATTAAACAAGAAATGCCCAAAAAATATAGAAGGAGATTTATATGCGAATAATCACTTTAATGTCAGTCTTTCTGTTAGTTCTGATGATCTTGAATTGTAGCGATAAAAACTCATCTGGGCCTGATAATTCACAATCAGATTTGGTAGTGAGCTTTTCCAGATCACTACATAAAGAAGCTTATATAATATTACACTCATTAGATGGACAGGAAGTAAAGTCAATTCAAACAATAGGAACAAACGAAATTGCAACTTTCCAAGGTATTGATGAATCACGTGTAACTTTTACAGTTATTTTTCAGGATACATCACATAGTAGGTATGATAAAAATGTCTGTTTTCTTTCTTATTTCAATGTTCCCATAAATCAATATTTATTAAACGGCCCAAGTGGACCGATTCTTGGATACGCCGACGTTACACTTGATTCTCCGGACTCTAGCTATTCAAGAAGCCTTGTTAGTATTCCTCATTATGGAAAAGCCAGTTCAAGTACAGCATCTAAAAATTTTGAGGTCAGAAAGTTATGTTCAAATGGTAAACTGACTCTTTTTGCATCACTTATAAACTCTGATGAATTGTTTGGCTTTTATGGATGGCTACAGGATCAGGGCTTTGAATATAATTTTTCCAATGAATACACAATAACATTAAATAATCCATTACAGATAAAAGTTTTACAAACAAACCTTCCGATAACAGATTACTCATTGGGTGCTTTACTCAATCCGTATGGCGAACAAGGTGGATCCCCTAATCTTTATTTTTGGCAGGACACTGATTTTAGACGTAATTTCGAAAGTGAGTACACAGAATTTTCATTGTTTTATGCACCATATTTTCCAAAAGATTATTATAATTTAAATGTTAGTTATCATAA
>JAIOSU010000088.1 GCA_021107455.1 Clostridiales bacterium
AAGCCTCTTTCCAAGTTTCTCTAAAATCTTCCGCCACAATCAACGCCTCATCAAATGTGAGTGGATTCTTGTCCACGTTTGCCATGACAAGCTTGTAAGAAAGATATTCATACATGGCATCCATACTTTCGCTGAGCGGAATTTCCATGTTGAGCGTGTTTCTGAGTTCATCTACGATGGCTTGGGCACGCATCACATTGTAGTTGACTTGCTCAACGTTCTTCATGTCCAAATTGATTTGAGCTTTCTTAATGAACTTGACAAGACCTTCATAAAGCATCAAGGTGAGTTCCTCAGGTCTTGCAGAAATAATTCTATTTTCAAGATATTGGTCCATTTTATCGTTCGTAGGATTTGCCCTATTGCTCTCGATTGGTTTTACCGCTTTCAGTGGTTCAGTCTTGATAAAAGTTTTTGGTTTTGAATAATTATATGGATTCATAATTGCCATTCCACATCCTCCTGCTATTTCTTATTGTCTATCGATAGACCTGACATTTGGCCAGGTATATTCATTTGATACTGATTATATACCTTCTTATTGACATTCATTTGCTTGCGCTCGTTTTTCACTTTGTACTGCTCCTCTTGAATTTTACTTTTAAACATCTCAAAACCACTTTGACATGCTTGATCGATCTGTTGAAATAATTTGATTTTCTTTCCAATTTCGGAATCCGATTCAAAAGGAGCGTATTTTTCAAGTTTGTCAATCCACTGTTGTCGTCTCGACAAAGTTTCAACGACAATATCGATGTCTTCCGCTTCAAGGGCACTTTTTATGATATAAGAATCTTCAATGATTTTATTCATGATTTCATCCGGTTTCATTAAGCTCCGCCTCCGAGCATGCTCATCATGGAATCGCCTTGTGACTGCATTTGTGAGAGTGCGGATTCCATTTTAGAAAACATATTGTAATAGTAGTCTTCACGGGATGCTAAGTACTCTGCTAAACTTTCAAGTCTGGTATCATATGTTGTGATTCGTTTTGAGATGTCGTTTTGAACCACACTTGTGTCATTTTCAATACCGGCTTTAATGATTAATATTCCTTTATTGCCATTTGTATCACGTGTGGTACGAACATAATCCCTTAAAATATCATTGAACCGATTACCGATACCATTCTCACTGTTTCTGGTGTTTCTATTCGCTGAATCCGTATAATTGACACTGGATTGAGCAGAAAATAAATTCACTACCTCATCAAAGTTATTATCAAGAGAGAGTTTCAATTTATCTTCATTTATGGTCAATTTGCCTCGATCTTGGTAACTTGAGCTTGAAATCCCAATATCGTTCAGTGAAATTCCAACTCCACTGATCGGTTCGATGATTGCATTTCTGAGTTGAGTTAAGAAAGTACTGAGCTCTGACGCGCTTCTCATATTGCCGAGCTTAGCTCTTTCTTCCCATCTTTCTATTTCTTCTTCAGATAATGATTCACGCTGTTCATCTGTGAGCGGTTTGTAATCGTAATCACGTTTTTCAGTGAGTTTTGTCGAAATGGTGTCAATCATTTTATTGTATTCTGTAACGAAATTTCTGATATTATCAACAATTGACTCAGTGTTAACTGCAACTGTAATATCAATTTGATCAGTTGATTTCGCTTTCAGGTCAAAAGTTATACCATCCAATAAAAATGAGTTGCTGCTTTGAATTACAGGCACATCATTAATTGTCAATTGGGCATTTTTACCACCGGCTTGTACAGTTGTAGGATCAGCCACATTAAAAAGTTTTCCCATAAATGCTGAAGTGTTGGCATCGTCTAGTACAACATTATTCGCGGAGCCTTCTTTTGTTGAAAACATTGAGAAACTGTCTGACAAACTGTTATATTTGATTTCGAAACCGGCTGCTGCATCGTTCAGTTTCTTATTCATTGAATCAATTGTGTCCGTAGCGCTCAACGATATTGTACTGCCATTGATTTTCACTGAAGCTAAATCAATTCCGGTAGAATTAAAAAATAGTTCACCAATCCCTTTTGTTTTATAACCATAACTGCTTACTCCACTTGTAATTCCAAGAGCTGCAATGCTTTCAGGGTTACTTGCCTCAAGGATTTTGATCTCAGAACCAGCAAAATCGAATTTTACTTCTGAACCTTCTACTGATACAACATTTGAATAATCAGCGCCAAATGCAGCTTTGATTTTTGTATTTAGAGCTTCTGCTAATGCAGTTGCATCTAGGCCAGTCGTTTCAGCATTAGTTAGTTTGATAGTTTTAGCATTGGAACCGATTGAAATATTGATTTCCAAATCACTTGTACCAAGTTCAGTCAAATCTAATCCAACAGTCTCTATGCCTCTGACTCCAGTACTAGCTCCTGTCCATGTATCTTTTGTGGCCAATTGACCGATACTATTTATAGTTACTGCTTTTGCAGCGGTAGCTGAAGCAGTAATTGAAACAGCAGAGGATTCAACGCCCCCACTCGTGATGCCATAACTGAATTTTGAAAATGATGAAGCAGATGTCAAATTAGTACTTGGCTTGAGCACATCAAAAAAAGTGGATTGAAATCCTTTCATCTGATTGATAATGTCTCTGTAAGATTCTTGTTGCCACTGCACATATTGTTTATCTTGTTTTACCTTATCAAGTCTCAAAGATTCAGCTTTCATAAGATCCTTAATCATTTGATCGGTGTCCATTCCCGACATAATACCGGTAATTCTTATTGATGACATAAAATCACTTCCTATCTATATAAACCATTAAGCTCTTTCGTCTACAAAAAGACCTGCAAGTTCCCACATCTTAGCAATCATATCTTGAATTTTTTTGGGTGGAAACTCCTGAATAACTTCATTTGTGATCGTATCTTTAACTGTATACATCACCGTATGAGTCACTTCGTGTACTGAACGTTCAATAGTTCGATTGTACATCTCAAGTGATTTATTAGCCTGATCAACAGACTTTTGAAGCATTTCATCGTTCATGACTTCTTTAATATTCTCTTTATCAGGTTTTTTAACGTTTTTATCCCCACTTGTTGTCCGCTCTGTGGGTTTTCCTTGAACTCTTCCGACATCACTATTCATAGCTTTAGGGGCATCCATGCCCTGTGTATTAGCAGGTACGCTCCCTGCGTTCATATTGTTGATTCTCATAATACTTTTCTCCTCTCCATGGAAATGTCTATTGTTTATATCGGCAAGATTAATAAAAATAATTAGTTTATATGTAAATTTAATGACAAATAGTTGAGTCCAATTCAAGGATTTCAATTTCCTGAATCAAACCATTAATTTGTAGCTGCATTTTTCGCGTTCATCGGTAAGTATTGTAGCATCAGATGACTTAACAGCAATATAGCGCATGTCAAATAGACGCATTTATATTGCGTCTATCATAAGAATTTTCTGTTTAACTTCTTCGAGTAATACTTCAAGTTTTTTCCGTTCAGTCATGTGTGACCCTTTCTGAATATCACTTAGCAAATGCATTTAAGGCATTTAAAATATGATACAACACGAACAGAACGTACGTTCTTTGGTGAGGAAGGATTATGGACTCAAAAATACTTGAAATAATCAAAGATAAATATCCATTTAGTAATATTTGTAGCTTAGCTCAGGAACTCAACCTATCAATCTATCAATTCAGGAAAATTGTTTTGAAACATAAAGTCACTAAAAGTAAATCATTCATACGTGAACATGGGTGCAAGAGTCAAGCGAACTACCGTGCCAGGAAAATAAAAATATTGGCCCCATTGGATTTTAAGTACTTTGATCATTACGAAGCACCCTGTATCAAATCACCAAGTAATCCACTGTATAGTCATTATCATACACTTTATTATATGGATGAGCGTAATCAAATTTAATCGAAATTTCTGGATAAATTAAATCATCCAATTGGGCTACTTTGTTTATATTTGGATGATGGTGCGCTTGTTATTGACAGATATATCCGAAAAGAACAAAGTCCATTTGTTTCCAAGAATAACTTTATATTCGCAATCTTTCACTAAAAGTGAAAATGAACTCCTTCTATATCATTTTCATGATAATTTCAGAGGTGAGTTCATCATGAAAAAATGCAGAGATGGAGAAGCTTATGTTTTACAATGCAACAGTAGAGATCAAATCATAAACTTCTTGAAAATTATTGAATATCAACACCCACTGTTGGATTGTATGAGATATAAATTGGACCTAGAATCGACCTTGATAGCCAAGAAATCTGATTACCAAAAGAAATATCCAAAACATGATGTCATTATTGATTGCTACAAATAAATCAATAATTGAAAAAAGAGTCAGAGGAAAAATCCCCTGACCCCTTAATGGCTTGTAATGATATTCAATTATCTGAGTAATTGAAGAACGCCTTGAGGTGCTTGGTTTGCTTGCGGACCATCCATTAACTTTCATTAACGGCCAGACTATATCTTCAACCTATATAGGTTGTTGGGCACTTCGGACCACCTCTGATCCTACGGATTTCATCATCATAGCTTTCGCCTTAGATGGTCTATCCTAGTCGTTGAACCTTCTCCAGTCTTTCGACAGAGGAGCTTGGCTGCTGATTATCCAATCTCAACTATTTTCAAACCGTCACGCTCATCTTTTCAGATCACGTTGTGGTTAGCTGAGCTTAAGGAGGTTCCAGCAGTTCACCCAATTATCATTTAGAGATCACTCTCTAATGGACCCTTAATCAACTATCTCAAAAGCTGTAATACGCCCTGAGGTTGCTGATTTGCTTGAGCCAACATAGCTTGAGCAGCTTGCTGAAGGATGTTATTCTTAGTGAATTCCATCATTTCTTTCGCCATGTCTACGTCTCTGATTCGAGATTCAGAAGCTTGTAAGTTCTCAGATGATGTATCTAAGTTCTTAATTGTGTGCTCTAATCTGTTTTGCAACGCACCCAATTTAGATCTTTCACCTGAAACAGTTTTAATTGCATTATCAAATGCTGTTATTGCAGCAGATGCATCTGCTTGAGTTTGAACACCACCAGTACCAGTTAATGCTGCATCCTTAAGAGTACTAATTGCTGCACCGGTAGTTACTCCAGCACCAGCAGTTCCTGCAGCTAGGAAGCCATTTGTGTCTGCATCCGCTATTACAGTGAAAGCAGATGAACTATTGAATGAAATATCTGCACCAGAAGCAGTGACTGTAACGCCTTCAGAGTTAGCAAATGCATTATTCAATAATGCCGCAAATCCCTCTGAATCTCCAGTATAATCTGCATCTATAGCCAAAGTTGTGTCACCAATTGTAAGAGTCATATCTGTACTATTGCCAGCAGTAAAATCCAGCGAAGTCGTGGTAATTGTTGCAGAAGTTACGCCTGCTGTACCAATATTAGCAGTCTGTACGTTTCCAATTGAAACATCCATAGTTTGGTTTTCATTAGCACCAATCTGCATTTTTTTTGCATTATAAGTACCATCAAGCAACTTTGAAGTATTAAATTCAGTATCTGTTGCAATCCTATCGATTTCATCAACCAATTGGTTAACTTCTTTTTGAATCTCTTTTCTATCATCCGCTGTCATTGTATCTGTAGCTGCTTGAACTCCAAGTTCTCTCATTCTCTGAAGAATAGCATGTGACTCGTTTAAAGCACCTTCTGCTGTTTGAATCAATGAAATACCATCTTGAGCATTTCTAGATGCTTGATTCAGACCTCTGATTTGTCCTCTCATTTTTTCAGAAATTGAGAGACCAGCAGCGTCATCACCAGCACGGTTAATTCTGTAACCTGAAGATAATTTCTCGATTGATTTTGCACCTGCATTTGAGTTGATTCCCAATTGTCTGTGCGTGTTCATTGCCATTAAGTTGTTATTAATTCTCATAATAAAATCCTCCTTGAATTTTGTAAGATCAGAATCCTTTCTGATCCAGTTGATTTATGGTTACTTATCCACCACCGGCCGCTGGCTTTAAGTTCCATGTAACTAGATTATCGGCTCATCACCGAATTACTTTAGCGTTTCCTCATTATTTTTTTTAATTTTTTCTGTAAGTTTTGAAATTGAGGCTTTGGAATTCATTGCGGCTTTATTGGATTCAAGAATCTTCTCAAAAACCTCATTTCGATGAATCTCTACGTCCTTAGGGGCGTTGATACCAATCTTTACTTTACCTTCTTCAATAGCAATAATTTGGATTTCGATATTACCATTGATGATGATGCTCTCGTCCTTTTTTCTAGTCAAAATCAGCATAAGCTATTCTCCTGACTTTTTTTTGAAAAGTGGATATTTCATTTCATCATACTCTCTTAGGATAACTTGTTTACCAATCTTTTCTTTTAAATTGATGATAATTGGAGCTGAAATGTTGACTGTGGTCTGATCCACATCTTCAGGAATGGTTACTATGGTATATACAGTGATGTCATCGATTTGCTCTTCATTTGTTATGCTAAGAAAATCTGCATCTTCATCTGAAAGCTCAAAATCATAGTTTTCAATGAATAAAAATGGGTCCGTGACTATAAATGCCAAATCATTGCTCTTTACCGACTGAAGATATGTAAATGGAAAATCAATATCTCCTGTGAGTACAACTATGAATTCTTTTTCCTCTTCAAATCCTGGAATGCCTTTTGGAAAATGGATGATGTCTTCCTTTTGAAACTCAATTTCACCTAAATGTTCTGTATTCAGTACCATTGGAACGCCTCCTATACACTTTGATTAAATGGGGTGGGTGTGCTGCTGATATTAATGCTGTTATATTGTTTCATATAATAATCGATACGCCATGGTTGATAATTCATTTCGACCGGTTGAGGTCTTGATGAATTCACAATTCTTGAAGGAGTGAAGCTATAATTCACTTTTCCGGATTGCACATCAATTTGAGGTCTAGCTACAGGACTGAATACCCCACTGAATGATTTTTCAAACATTTCATAGGCATTGTATATGGCCTGTTCAGGAATAGGGTCGACACCAGTATGGATATTGATCCATTCATTGCCTTGAGAGACAATTCGATCTGTCCCCGCACTCACCATCTGTTGCCCATACCCCACAGCCTCTTGCATAAATGCTCGTATACCTTTCAATCCAAGCTCACCAAATGCTTCAGATTGATCAATGGATACCTGTGGTTTTACCGTCTCCATTTCCAAACTATTTTTTTCAACACGTATGTCAAGTGCCTGTTTGCCATTGCCACTTTGAGTGAGCGACGCATCTTGAGTGTCCCATGTGATTATGGCCTTTTGTGATGTAATTTGTAAAGACATCCTTGTCACCTCAAATTAGTTCTATCTAATGAAATCCACAAGCGATGGCTGAATGACCTTAGATCCTACAGAAAGTGATGCTCTATATATGTTCTCCAGATTCTTGAAATACATGATGGCTTCAGCCATATCCACATCCTGAACTTTGCTTAAAAGCCCAGTAAATGTAATCTCATTCTCTTCCACCCTTGATTTAATGAATTCTATTCGATTGGTCTTGCCACCCATCTCACCCATTACAGAAATTATGCGGTCTAAATGCATATCCATTTTTCCAAGTGAAGTTTGAATGACCGAGTCATCACCTGTGTTAAGTGCATCAACTAAATTTTTGAAGTCGACCACCATTTCACTCTCAGAACTTGAAATATAATCCACATTAAATTGATGGATTTGTCCGTCACTTGGTCCAACAACTGTAAAATTCAAATCGGAATCCACTGACACGAAACCAACACCAAAATTAGCATCAAGTGAATTTTGAACAGCTATTTGTAGTCCCGCTTTATCATTTGATGTTAAAGTATCAAAATCAATATCTAGAACAACTCTTTTGTCATCAACTTGGAAAACCAATTGATGTATCCCATCAGCATTGTCAACATCAGTATCAAAGAAAGATGCTGTACTTGATAAAGTCTCTGTACTTCCGTCCACACCATTTATATTGGAGACCACACTTAAATTTGTGGATGTAATAGTTGGAGTAATGGCAGTCCCCGCGCCAAACACATTGGACTGAACTACAAGTTGATCATTGGCATCAAAATATACATCTGCAGAGTCTGATAATATACCAGTACCACCATCAGTAGCATTCTTAATGGCGTCAATCAATCTGGTTTTAGTCATCGGATCAGCTGCTGTTGAAGTTAGAACTGAAGTGTCTACACTATAGTTTGTACCACCGATATTAAATGATATGGCATCTCCAGTAAAATCCAGTGTCGGATCAACAGTAGCAGTAAATGTACTTTTAGTTGCCTTATCTGTGGTGACAGAACTATTAGTAATCATGGTGCTAAAAAAATTATTGTTTGGAATTGCACCAAATATATCAACAGGATGAGTTCCAATATCCAGAGTTGTACCCACAGAGACTTCATATTCCACTGTGCGCTTTGCTAGTAGACGATCAGAAGTCATTTCAAGATTGAAAGTACCGTCAGGATTGAACAGTTTCTCATTGGTTTGAAGACCAGAAAAAACGTATCGTCCAGCATTAGTTGAATTTCCGACTGAAAGTACTTCTTGCATCAATTGCTCCACTTCAAGACCTATTTTTTGTCGATCATCTGTGGTGTTCGTTCCATTGGCCGCTTGAACAGTAAGTTCCCTTACTCTCTGAAGAATATCCTTAAGATTATGCATCGCACTCTCAGACACCTCAAGCCACCCCAGCGAATCATCAATATTCTTCTTATACTGCTGAGCTTCCCTGATGTCCGTCTTATACTTGAGCACCTGAGTGATGCCCACAGGGTCATCGGAAGGTCTGTGAATTTTCTTACCCGAAGAGAGCTCAGTTTGACGCTGAGCCATTTGTACCAAATTGTTGTTGGCGTTCCAGAGCATGTCTTTGACGAGCATGTTATTGGTAATGCGCATAATATCACTCCTCTAAATCTATCTGCCACCTGTGCCGA
>JAIOSU010000159.1 GCA_021107455.1 Clostridiales bacterium
TGGCAAGGACGACGGAATTTTGTATAAAATTGACATCAACTCATCAAAGCAAATACCGCTTTATGGAACGAACTTTAAGGATCATCTTATAAGAGGCGGCACTATGATGAAAGCGGCTCTTGTCAGCGACACATCATTTTTGGAGCATTACGGGTTCTCACCAGGCGAAAAATACCCGCCATTTGAAGTGACCATACCGACGGACTGGACAGTCGAGCTTGGAAGTTACCCTGAAGGACTCTATTGGCAACTTGCCAATGTCTTTTCAAAGGATATCGGACTGGATCTAAACCGCATCAAAGGCAAGACAGTCATGGCACATGTTTATAGATTGATTGAGGAAGTACCTGACAGGAATCCTTTATCGCGATTTACCCGTCCTGCGGATGTCGTGATCCTAAGAGAGGAGAACCAAATCGTAGGGGCATGGCTGATGTATAACATAGGAACTGTTGGTCCCTCACTTCAAGGAAAAAGCATGGAAGCCATCACTGGCATGAACTTTGATGACTGGCTGATTCATGAAGGAATTTTTAAAAGTCCGACCGAATATATAGCTCTGGAAACACAATCACCATTTGAAGTCATGGAAGTCTATATTGATTCAGTGAATAAAGGAAACTTAAGAAAAGCAAATGCTTGCTTGACACCTGGTTCACTTGCTCAGGCCCTCACCATGAATTTGTTTCCAACGTCTGGGAAGCTTTACCATTCTGATTTCAATGCGGATAATTCTGCAGAGGTAAACATAGTATCCACAAGTGATCTTGAGATCATACGAATATTTGATCCCATTTCGCTTGAACCGATAGATCGAACTAAAATCCGCGAAGCGATGATTGATGGGGATAAAATTGAGATTGAGGTCAGACTGAATCTTGAATGGAAACAAGAAGCGTTTAACAATCCAGGTGAAAAAAGCACTCGGTTTGCAATCCTTAAAAAGTATCCTTTCGGCTGGAAACTTGATGGGTTTGGTACCGGTCCTTGATTTCCAATTGTATCAAAGTGAAAATCATGATATAATATTAAGAGAGCACATTTAAGAGATATACGTTTCGCGTATATCTCTTTTTGCGTCCCAAAAAAGCCGCCATGATTCAAATTATGGTAGGCTTTTTTTATTGAAGAAAGAGGTGTGATGATGAAAAGATTTAATCAGCGTAATGAAAACCTGGAAGGTGTTTTTGACAGAGTAGCGGGAACTTTTGACAGCATTGGTCCAAATTATTTTTCATATTTTGGGCAAAAATTAATTGAGTATGCGGGAATTGAAAGTGGCTCAAATGTACTTGATGTAGCCTTCGGGAGAGGTGCTTCGTTATTTCCAGCAGCTCAGTTTACAGGTGTTAATGGGCAAGTTGTAGGGATTGATTTTTCACATGAGATGGTAAAAGCAACGGCTAAAGTTGTACTTGAAAATGAGATCAATAATATCCAGGTGTTACAGATGGATGCTGAAAATCTCAGTTTCAAAAGCGAGACCTTTGATACCGTAATTTGTGGATTGTCCACAGCATTCTTTTCAGATTCACTTTTAGCGGTTGATGAAATGGTCAGAGTGCTCAGATTTGGTGGCAAACTGGGAATCAGCAGTTGGAAAAAGCGAGAAAATATGGGGGTTATTGGCAGATCCTACTTAAAGTTATTTCCAGAAACCCCAAACGCTTCATCAGTTAAACCTGATCTTAGACCTGATTTCAGCACTGTTGATGGCATTTCAAAAATACTTAAAAATGCTGGACTCAAGGACATAGAGGTGACAGTGGAGCAAAATACTTTTTACTATAAGGATGAAGCTGAGTGGTGGCAAGAACAATGGACAAATGCATCTCGAGGCTTGTTTGAACGTTTGGAAAGTCTCGGAGTTATAGAAGAATTCAAGAGATTGGCTTTCATCGAAATCCAAGAACATAAGGATGAACAAGGGATCCGCTTTGAACCAGAAGTGCTATTTGCATTTGGATGTAAATAATCATTTATTTTGATATAATGTTGTTGGAGGTGAATACAAATGAAAATTGAAATCGTGAGAAATAAAGATGCAAGTTTACTTGCAAGACTGAACCATGATGTTCAGGAAATCCATCATGACATTGAACCCTCAATATTTAAGCCATTCGATCAAGAAAATGTTGAAGCTTTTTTTCAAAAAATCCTAGTTAATAGTAGTGTAGAAGCTTATATAGCAATGGTCGATGAAATACCTGCAGGGTATATGCTGCTAGTTGAAAATACAACTACTGAAAATCCTTTTAAGTACTCATCTACCATTCTACACATTGATCAGATTTGCGTTGAGTCAGAATTTAAAGGAAAAGGCGTTGGAAAAGCTTTGGTTGATTATGCAAAGCGATATGCAATGGAAAAGCAAATCAAAAGGATTGAGATGAACTATTGGACCCAAAATCACAACTCGGGTGAATTCTTTCGAAGTCAGGGGTTTAAGAATTTTAATGAACGTCTATTTATAAATATAGGTGGAACTCATGAAGGGTAAATTACATCATATTGAGATCTATGTGAAAGACTTGAATGTAAGCAAGGAGTTTTGGGGTTGGCTCCTTGGTGAGCTTGGGTATAGTGTTTCTCAGCAGTGGGAGCAAGGTATAAGCTACATCTTCGACAAAACGTATATCGTATTTGTTCAAGTTGAAAAGAAGCATCTGGATGTTTCTTATCATAGATGCAAAGCTGGTTTGAATCACCTTGCTTTCCATGGGGGAAGTAGGGCATTTGTGGATGATATCACAAGCAAGTTACGAGATAGAGGTGTGAAAATACTATATGAGGACCAACATCCATACGCTGGTGGCCCAGATTATTATGCTGTATTCTTTGAGGACCCCGACCGAATGAAAGTTGAAATAACTGCTTGATGAATTAAGGAGGACTTGATGGAGAGTAATTTAAATAAGATTATGTATATAGAATTGACTACCAATGACATCAATTTATCTTTGTTTTCAACTTTTGACCGGCATCAAGATGTGAAAAAATGTTGGCGGAAAGAAGACTGTGAATGGATTCTAAAGGACATCTCGTTTACTGAACATTGGGGAACAAAAGAGTATCGATATTTAGTGACGTGTTTGCAAAATACAATCTCAACAGGAGGGGCTGTTTTTGGAGCTTTTGAAGAAAACCGTCTTGTGGGATTTGCGTCCGTTGAGAATGAATATTTTGGATCAAAAAATGAATATCTACAGCTTTCGAGCATTCATATCACAAATGGTAGTAGAGGAA
>JAIOSU010000058.1 GCA_021107455.1 Clostridiales bacterium
GAACCCTTTAGACTGAGTTTGGCTGGATACACAGCTGACCATTGACTGAGCAACACATCAACGGCTTCAATTGACCGAGTGAGAGCATCAGCGACGGAAGGTTCAATCAAGTGAAAGTCCTCAATGATCATGGAAGTATAAAGCAAATCTGATTCCTGACCAAGAA
The DNA here is from genome assembly GCA_021107455.1 of Clostridiales bacterium. GTDB lineage: Bacteria > Bacillota > Clostridia > Peptostreptococcales > Acidaminobacteraceae > Fusibacter_D. The sequence continues at coordinate 167 of JAIOSU010000058.1, forward strand.
CTACCTCATTTGTGGCCGGATTTAAGGCTGTGACCACAAAGTTGCCGGAAAGTCCGTTACCCAGTTTTCTTTTTTGTCCTATCGTAAAATTGGCAGTGCCAAGATGCTTTCCAAGTATTTTTCCGTTTTGATCAATAAAGTTGCCCGGCTTCATTGAGATACTTTCCGTCTCTTTTAAAAATAGTTCATGTCCAGCGCGTTTGATGAAACATATGCCAAGACTGTCCTTTTTTCTCGCAATTCCTGAATGAATCGCAAGGAAACGGTCGCGAACTTCCTCTTTACTCCGAGCGTCTCCCAGTGGAAAGATCAACCGGGAAAGAGTCTCTTGGTTGAGATGATATAGATTGTATGACTGATCTTTTCTATGATTGAGGGCTTTTTTCAGTTGATGCTCACCGGTTGAAGGATGGATGGCATGTCTTGCATAATGACCAGTTGCAAAGAGGTCTGCACCAAGTGCCATGCTGTCCTCAATAAGTCGTCCGTATTTGAATACTTTATTACAAGTGATGCAAGGATTGGGTGTATGGCCTTGATCATAAGAATCGATGAAAGAGGAAATCACAATTTCCTTAAAGTACTTCCTATAATCCAGAACATGATGTTCAATATTCAGAAGTCTAGAGATCTGTACCGCAGTTTCGATCTCATCCTCTTGATGGTCAAAAAGCCACATGGTGACACCGATTACCTCATAACCTTGTTCTTTAAGCATTAAAGCGGTAGTACCACTATCGATACCGCCGCTTAAACCTACTGCTACTTTCATATTATTATTCTCGTTCCTTTCCTATAAATGCTACCGCAAGCATATTGGGACCGACATGTGATGCAATGGTCATAGATAGTTCTGAGACAATGATTTCAACATTGTCATATTTGTCCTGAATCATCTTTCTCATCGTTTCAGCGTCGTCCTTACAATTGCCATGGCCAAGAATTATAGTAGTAGTCATCTCGGGATGGTAGTGTTCTTCAAGCTTTGAGACGAGAAAATTCATGGATTTTTTTCTTCCTCTTACATTGCCGTATGGTTTGAGTTTGCCATACTTATCTACGATCAGAGTTGGTTTGACGTTGAGTACAGTACCGACCATTGCTGATGCGGCGTTGATTCTGCCTCCATTTTTAAGGTACTGAAGATCATCGACACCGAACCAATGGTGAGCGTTCATATGATTAGACTGTACCCAATTGTAGATTTGCTGTGCGTCCATTCCATTAGAAGCCATCTTCACAGTCTCAACGATTATCGCACCGAGCCCCACAGACGCTGATAGTGTGTCTACGACATAGATTGGTGCATCGGGGGTGTCCTCTAGAATGATGTTTCTGGCAATCAAGGCTGAATTCAGTGTGCCACTGAGTCCGGATGAGAATCCGACATAAATGACTTCACTTCCCTCATCAAGGTTGGCTCTGAAGGCTTCTTCAAATCTGTAAGCATTGATTTGAGATGTTGTAGGCATAATGCCATTTCTAAGTTTCGCATAAAAATCGTCGTGTTTCAGTGTGACGCCGAGGTCGTCGATATATTCCTTACCTTCGATTTGAACCGGCATCCCAAGTACTTCAAGTCGATCGGAATGTGCCTTTACATAATGAAGAGGCAAATCGCAACACGAGTCTGTGATTATTTTAACTTTCATTGTTGTCCTCCTGGATGGTTATTGGGGTGCTTATGGGATTTGCTGTACCTGATGTGACTGATTACATATGATGAGAACGCCAGCAATTTAAGTGAGACCGCCAAGAAAATCAAATATTGGAACATATTTGTATTTGGTGATATTAAAATCAATACAACGGCCAGACTGAACATCATAGTTGCCAATTTCCCGAACACATTTGCAGGCATAACTTCCTTTTCCTTTTTAAAGAACAAGATGAGTCCTGCGATAATCATGAAAAGTTCCTTGATGTACATGACGAGCAATACCCAAAGTGGTATAAAGGTGTCGATATAAAGACATGTAAGTGCGGTCAGGAGCATCAGTTTGTCTGCCAGCGGGTCGAAAACTATACCTATCTGTGTGATAAAATCAAACTTTCTGGCGATATATCCATCCAACAAATCTGTAACCCCAGCAATAATAAAAATAATAAGTGCGTAAATGAGTGCGTTTGGATCGGAAGAAAAATAAAGGATTGGGAATACAGGAACGAGTAGCAGACGAACAAGCGTCAGTATGTTTGGTATGTTTTTCATGGTTTTGTCACCTCCTGGCATCATTTCTTACTATTATAACCGATTCCCTCAAAGGTTTCCATGGCATTATAGGAGCTTCTGACAAGTGGTGATGACGCGACAGCACTTATACCAATAGATTTTGCATATTCACCATAAGCTTTGAATTGATCAGGATGAATGTACTCTACCATCGGTGCATGTAAATCTGAAGGTGCAAGGTATTGACCAATGGTCAATATATCCACATTTGAAGCTTTGAGATCTCTAATGAGTTCATAGACGCCATCTTCTGATTCTCCCAGACCGAGCATAAAACCGGATTTAGAGAATATTGAACTGTCATAGGTCTTGACGCGTTTGAGGAGCTCGAGACTTTGTGCATAATTTGCCTCTGGTCTTACAGCTTCATATAGCGCGCTGACTGTTTCTATGTTATGGTTGATGATGTTAGGTTTCGCATCCATGACCACCTTCAGAGCTTCAAAATCCCCTCTGAAATCTGGGATCAACACTTCAATCACAGTATCGGGAGATTCTTTTTTTATGGCTTCAATAGTCATCGCAAAAATCATAGCACCACCATCGGACAAATCGTCACGTGTCACAGAAGTGATTACTGCATGCTTAAGCCCAAGTGATTTTACGGCTTGTGCCACGCGATAGGGTTCATCTAAGTCAGGTGGAAGCAAGTTTCCGCTTTCAATATTGCAAAATCTACAATGTCTGGAACAGATACTACCAAGGATCATAAAAGTTGCGGTTTTCTTGCTGAAGCACTCCATTCGATTTGGGCAGTTTGCACCTTCACAAACCGTATTGAGATTAAGTGACCTGATGAGTGTGTTCACATGGGTCAGATTTCCCGGTCTATCAATTTTTACTTTTAACCATTCGGGTTTGCGTTTGGATTTATTTTCAGTCTGATTCACTTTAATCCTCCAAAAAATTATTATACTCTTTGATATTACCAACAATGTGTCAAAGATGCAATCTGTTTAAAAGTGGTTTTTTGGTGGTATATATAAGGAATCAAACAGATATGGAGGCATTTATGAAAAAAATAATAGTTATAATGATACTAGGTGTGCTGGTTCTAGCTTTGACAGGATGTCAGTCCGAGGGTTCGGATGATGTGCTGAAAGTGGGCATGGAACTCAAATATCCTCCTTTCGAAACCAAAAATGAAAGTGGTGAACCTACAGGTGTTTCCGTGAGACTTGCAGAAAAACTTGGAGAGTATTTAGGTAAGGAAGTAGAAATAGTGGATACGGCTTATTCAAGTCTTATTCCAGCACTTGAACAAGGCAATATAGACATCATCATATCATCCATGACCATCACTCCCATACGGGAAGAAGTAGTGGATTTTTCAATCCCTTATACAAATAGTCAATTGATGATGTTGGTCCATAAAGATTCTATAGTCGAGTCACCAGCAGATCTTAACAATCCAGATGTGATCATCGCATCCAAAACTGGAACCATCGGTGCACTTTGGGCAGCTGAAAACGCTCCACTTGCTCAAATCAGTAATATCGAAGAAGAAGCGAGTGCAGTACTGGAAGTAGCTCAGGGAAAAGCAGACGTCTTTATTTATGACCCGCTTTCCATTATCCGTCACAATGAAAACTATCCTGATACGACACGTGCAATCCTTGAACCACTCCCAAACACAAAAGGATGGGGAATCGCAATGCGTAAAGGGGAAACGGAACTCAAAGAAAAAATTGATGCATTTATTGAGAAGGCCAAAACAGACGGCACATATGAGAGTATCAGAGAAGAATTTCTGCTGGATAAGATCAAAGAGTTTGAAGACTACGGACTGGAGTTTTTCTTCTAGGAAAAGTATAAATCAAAGGGACGTGCATATGACAGTGTACGTCCCTAAAAAATGTAAAGACACGACAAGGAGACATTATGAAGAAAAAACTCAGCTTTGCCGCGGCGATTCTGATCTATATCATGTTCTATATTTTCATTGCGATGAGCGCACTTGAAAAAAACATAGATTTTTCTGCTTATCAAAGCTATTACAGAGTAATCCTGAATGGCTGGTTCACGACAATCGCCATAAGTTTGGTTGCGCTTGTGATGGCCATTTTTGTGGGATTGATTCTATATCTGATGAGGGAATCCAAATTTGCGGTGCTCTATTACATTTCAGAAATCCACAAGACAATCATATTTGGAACGCCCCTCGTAGTAATTGCAATCATAGCATATTATTACATAGGGGATGCCTTTAATGTGGATTCTAAGTTCTGGGTTGGAGCAATCACTTTGGCACTTTATATAGGCGCTTATATTGCAGACATTTATAAAGGAGCAGTGGAAGCTATCCATATCAATCAGTGGCAGACGGCTAAAATGTTTGGATTCACCCGTTATCAGACCTATAGATATGTAGTCTTCCCGCAAGTGATCACCGGAATTCTCCCTCCACTTGCCGGACAGTTCACCATGACAATCAAAAGCAGTGCATTACTTGCTTATATGGCAACCGACGAATTCCTTAACACCATCAAGACAGTACAATCCGTCAGCTTCAGATATCCCGAGGGATTCATCATAGTGACAATCGGCTATCTGATTCTCACCATCCCACTTATAATGCTGGTAAGAATGCTTGAAAAAAAATTAAACTACAAGGTGTGACTATGAAATTAAAAATTAGTAATCTGAAGAAGTGTTATGATCAGAAAGGCGTTATAGAAAATTTATCTCTTGAAGTGGAGGATATCCAGGTTTTGTCATTGATTGGCGCTTCAGGGAGTGGAAAATCCACCCTATTGAGGTTGATTGCGGGACTTGAATCTTTTGAGGCGGGTTCAATAGAAGTCAATGGACATAATGTTGTTGAGTCTGAAGCGGTTGAATATAGAAAAAAAGTTGGATTTGTTTTTCAAGACCATAATTTGTTCTCTCACTTATCCATCTATGAGAATATTATGTTGGTTCTCGAAAAAGTACATCATAGGAACCGTACTGAAGTTGAACCGGAAGTCAAGAAACTGCTCGAGCAATTCGGACTCATGGAGCATGCAGAGAAATTGCCGCATCAGATCAGTGGTGGACAATCCCAGCGAGCTTCCATCGTCAGAGCACTTTCGATTAGACCTGAACTGATTTTGCTTGATGAACCTACCTCTTCCCTGGACCCAATTCTTACCCATGAAGTATTAAGTGCAGTCAAACTTCTTGCAGAAGACAGTATTGACTTTATTATTGTTACACATGAAATCGGATTTGCAAAAAGTGTGGCGGATTATATCGTGTTTATGGAAGAAGGAAAAATAATTGAGCAAGGCGATCGAAATATACTTGAATCTCCCAAATCACCAGAACTCAAGCGCTTTTTAAGCAAAGTACTCACTTTCGATGGCGGTCAAATGTGAATAGTTTGTAAATTGACGGGGACGGTACTTGAATTTTAAGTTTTTGTCTGCTATACTCAGTTTGAAAGTAAGGTGATTATATGGCGAGAAAAGCTAGGGACGTTGAAGTTTTCGGGATATATCATATCATGCAAACCAGCTCGGACGTACGCCCGCTCTTTGTGAATAATCAGGATCGATCGAAATTCTTGAGTATTTTAAATAATGCCAAAAATAGATTCGGATTCAAACTGTTCGCTTATTGTCTGAGAAATCCCCAGAAATACCACTTGATCATACACGCGAATGGAAGTGACCTATCCAAGATCATGAAATCCATCAATATAGCTTATGCGATGTATGTGAAGAGTGAGGGCAAACTTTATAAAGATCGCTATAAAAGCAATCTGATCAAAACGGCTAAAGAATATGAAACCATCAAATCGGAAATTGAAACCGACTGGGAGGAATACAACTGTTTCAACAGCGATCCTTCCTATTGTGACACCAGCAGCCCATTTGAAGAGACTTGTGATGATTGCATCAGAACTATTGAAGAAGGATATGCGGAGCTTGACACGATAGCTCGCAAGGAAAATCTAACAGTCGATCTTTTGCTCAAAAGCAAAGAAAAGAGAAATGCTTTGATTGTGGATTTTAGAAAGATATCGTTACTTTCTCTAAAAGACATCGGTGAGTTGTTCGGAGGACTGTCTGAATCCACTGTATGTAAAATTCTAAAAAAGGAGTTATGAATATGGATTTTAATCTCGATATGAATTTGAACGATCAGTACGGTAAAAACAAAAAAGCGACATTCGACAAAGAGGCGCTTTATGATATATTGATCATCGGTTCTGGACCTGCGGGACTCAGTGCCGCACTATATGCAAAAAGAAAAGGCCTAAAAGTGGGTGTTGTATCCAACAAGGTAGGCGGCCAGGTTGTTGACACCACTTCAGTGGAAAACTATTTGGGGATCGACTTTGCGACAGGTGAGGGTTTGGTCGAGAAATTTATGCATCATGTTCAAACACTTGATGTGCCTATGCTCAAAGATGTCGATGTCAAAAGTTTTGAGAAGACTGAAAGTGGATTTGAAGTGACACTGGGTCGTGGAGAAATCATCAAATCGAAAACATTGATCATGGCAACAGGAAGCAAGCCGAGAAGGCTTGGAGTCAAAGGCGAGGATGCATTCATGGGACGAGGTGTTGCTTATTGTGCGATATGTGACGGACCACTTTTCGAAGGAAGAGATGTTGTTGTGGCAGGCGGTGGCAACTCAGCTGTTGAAGCTGCAATCGATCTTTCAAAAATCGCAAATTCCGTGACTTTGGTGCACAGAAGTGAGTTCAGGGCTGATCAAATCATAATAGATCAACTTAAAAAACAATCAAACGTGACCATCCATCTTCAAACTGAAATTCAAGAAGTCTTTGGAGATGGACTTGTATCGGGAATCAAAGTTCTCGACAAAGCAACTGGTGAAACCAGAGAACTAAAAATTGAAGGCTTATTCGTGGAAATCGGATATTTGCCGAACAATCAACTGGTCATCAATCAACTGGACCTCAATAACAGAGGAGAAATTATCGTGAATGCACTCAATGAGACGTCAATGAAAGGTGTTTTTGCGGCAGGTGATGTTACTGACACACCATACAAGCAAATCATAGTGGCTGCGAGCGAAGGCGCCAAAGCAGCATTAACTGCCAACGATTATATTAATCGCGGCTAATAAAATAAATGGAGGTTTAACACATGGCTTTATTAAATGAACAATTACAAGGACAATTGAAAGAAGTATTCGGTAGTATGAAAAATGAGATCACATTGGCAGTTTTCACTAAAGAAGGCGATTGCTACTCTTGTGAGGAGACTATTTCTTTTATGAAGGAAATTGAAGCATTGAGTGACAAAATCAGTCTCGAGACATACGATCTTGAAAAAGATTCAGAACGTGCAAGTGAATACAATGTGGTGATGGCACCGAGTATCGTACTTCTTGACTCGGACAAAAAATATAGAGGTGTCAAATTCAATGGTATTCCAGCTGGACATGAAATCAACTCATTTATCCCTGGTATTTTGGAAGTTTCAGGTGCGGGAGAAGCTTTACCTGAGGAACTTATGGCGCAAGTTAGTGCACTCAACAAACCAGTCAATATCAAAGTGTTTGTAACACTAAGCTGTCCACACTGTGCGGGAGCGGTTCAGAAAGCTCACAAACTAGCTCTTGAAAGTGATTTGATCGATGCTGAAATGGTTGAAGCTCAGACATTTGATGAGTTATCTAACAAATTCAACGTCTCATCAGTACCTAAAATTGTCATCAATGATCAGTACGAGTTTGTCGGTAACCAACCTCTTGAAGTGTTTTTAGAAGAAATCGCTAAAACTCAATAATATTGCACAGTATGTGCTAGAAGATGGCGGGTTCGACCAGTGCGTAAAAGCATCGGTTGGAACCCGTTTCTTATGTTATAATGAAATAAAAAACAGGAGTGATTATGAGTTTGAAACAAAATAAAATGGGCGTCATGCCAATTCCAAAATTGATTTTTACAATGTCATTGCCTGCTATGATTTCGATGATGACACAGGCCTTGTATAATATAGTTGACAGCGTATTTGTCGCTCAAATCAACGAGGAAGCCATAACGGCTCTTTCAATGGCTTTTCCTGTACAGTTGATCATAATTGCATGTTTTGTAGGTATGGGTGTAGGAATCAATTCACTTACGAGCCGGAAGCTCGGGGAGAAAGATTATGCAAGTGTTCGTGCAACGGCGGAACATGGATATTTCATCGCAACTATGCTCTATGTGACAATAGCGATACTCGGACTTTTAACCTCGAGAATGTTCTTTGAGTGGTTTACTGACGATCCACTCATCATTGAATATGGATCCGGTTATCTCCAAATCATCATGTTATTTTCATTTGGTCGAATTTATGCTCAAGCGGGCATGAGTATTCTCCAAGGGTCTGGTGAGATGGTCTTTCCTATGATTGCTCAACTTACCGGTGCAATCATCAATGTCATATTGGATCCAATATTCATATTTGGATGGTTCGGACTTCCTGCAATGGGTGTCAGAGGTGCGGCGATAGCTACAGTTACAGCACAGTCCATCTCACTTGTGGTGGTGCTTATTTTTGTTTTCAAAATCAAAAAAAGCATTCCATTCGAACCACGCAGATTCAGATTGGATCCTAAAATTCTGAAAAGCATCTTGGTTGTAGGTCTTCCTGCAGCAATCATGCAAGCGCTGGCTTCTGTTATGTTGACTGGACTCAATCTGATTTTAGCGGGATTTTCAACAACCGCTGTCGCTGTTTTAGGAATTTATTATAAGCTTCAATCTTTTGTTTTTATGCCGATTTTTGGATTGTCACAAGGAATGATGCCCATTATAGGTTATAACTTTGGTGCGCGTGAAAAGAAAAGACTGATCCATGCAATCAAATTTGGTCTTGGATTTGCTATAATTTATATGACGGTAGGCATGCTCGGATTTCAAATGTTCTCAAGAGAGATGATCCTTTTGTTCAATGGAACAGACGAAATGATTGCAATTGGAACGAAAGCATTTGGAATCATCAGCTTGACCTATCCGCTTACTGCGGTTTCGATCATGTTCAGTACGACGTTTCAAGGACTTGGTGAAGCACACTACAGTATGTTCGTATCGTTTATCCGACAAATTGTCATATTGCTTCCTTTTGCATATTTGCTCAGTAAATTGGGTAACATAGATGTGATCTGGTATGCTTTCATAGCGGCTGAACTCATAGGTGTCATATCGGTATTGGTTTTCTTCAGACATATCTATAAAAGAAGGATCAAGTCACTATAAATCCTATTGAAAATAAAAAACACCTGATACCTAAAGGGGTATAAGGTGCAAAACTTATAATTTCGATATAAATCAGAATATTTCAGGATAAAGAGTCTTCGGTGTATAGGGTAGATCTGTGATGAAACCTTCGAATATGATAGATTTGTTGTCGATGTCATATAAATCTATGATGGTCACGAGTTCGGGATGTTTTTCAAGTTTGACCAAATTATGCTTCTTCAATAGAATATATACAAATTGGGAGCAAAAATAGTGGTTCTTTCGGATGATTGGTCTATTGAAAAGGATTCCAAAAAGTCCAATAAAATTATAGTGGTAACGTTCACGGTGCTTATAAAAAAACTCGACATCCGTTTTAAGTCCATTGAATTGTTCTTCAGTGACACTGACTTTAAAAATCATACACTCTGATTTCTTGAATCGTTTGAAGACCCCTTCATAAAGACTTTCCTTAACGAATCCGCCCGAAAATGGATTGTTTGGAGTTTTACGGCCAAAAGAATACATTTCATTAAATGACTCATCGAAACTGATTGATGAATGCACGTATTTTATTGGCGAAAATAGATTGAGAGTTCTCGATAACCATGTTCCCGTTTTACTGAATACCAAATAAATGTTTTTATTGTTGTTTTTCATGTCGTTCTCCATATGTTGTTGTAATGTAAGCCTAATTCATTATAAACCAAATTGGTTAAAATAGGGTAAAAATTTCAAGTATATTGTTAAAATATAATAAATGAGGTCAGGAGGCTTTTAAGATGGTCGATTATGAACTTTTAAACAATCTCTATGAAGGAATCTACATACTGGATACAAATGGCAGAATACTATTCTGGAATAAAGGCGCAGAGAGGATTACCGGGTTTGCCTCATCTGAGGTGCTAGATAAATTCAGTCATGATAATGTTCTCAATGCGATCGATGACCACGGAAGACAGCTTTATCTTTCACACGATGAAGGAGATGCGGAACATGTGTACATTCAACATAAGACTGGGTATAGAATCCCGGTCAAGTTCAAATCGCTACCATTTGCCTTAGAGGATCAGACTTTCGGTGTAATGGAAATGTTTATAGAGACCCAAGGATTGTACTCGAACCATATCGGGAAAGGTGCCACAGATAAGGTCACCGGACTGGCCAGTAAAGCGTATGTTGAACATGCACTCATCAACAAGCTGAACATCTATCGAAATTTTGGTGTGGAATTTGGCTTGATGATCGTTGATGTGGACAATTTTGAAGCCTACAATCAAACCTATGGACGCTCTGCTTGCGATCATATACTGAAGATTTTGGCTCAGAGCTTTCGAAATGTTTTCACAGGGGCAGATCTTATCGGGCGCTGGAGAGGTGATGAGTTTGTATTCATTTTTTCAAATGGATCTCATAAGCATATGAAAGCAATCAGTGAAAAGATCAGAATAGTCGCTGAAAACAGTGCACTTAGAGGAGAAATGTTCAAAGACATCGACGTGACTGTGTCGGTCGGAGGTACCAAAGTGAACCATGAAGACAATTTTGAGTCCATCATATATCGTGTTCTCGAACAACTCAAAACCGCAAAATCAAGAGATGGCAATCATACATTTGTAAAATAAAACCCCGTATGGAGAAACTATGACAAAATACAATTTGATCTCAATGGAATTACTTGCGTGGTACGACGTCAACAAAAGAGTCTTGCCATGGAGAAGAGATTTCAAACCATATGAAGTTTGGCTTTCTGAAATAATGCTGCAGCAGACCCAGGTCGTGACGGTAGTTGAATACTTTAACAGATTTCTAACAGCTTATCCTACAGTAGCAGATTTGGCAAACGCTGAGGAGGAAGATGTATTTAAACTTTGGGAAGGTCTTGGCTATTATTCAAGAGCCAAAAATCTTTTAAGATGTGCAAGAATCATAAAAGACAATTACAATGGAGAATTTCCTGATGACTATAGAGCATTGCTTGACCTACCAGGAATCGGACCATACACAGCCGGTGCGATAATGAGTATCGCATTTCAGAAAAAAATTCCCGCAGTGGATGGCAATGTCATGCGGGTCATTTCGAGAATATATGCATCAGATATGGATATTTCAGACTCAAAGAACCGAGTTTTCTTTGTGGACAGAGTCATGGAATTAATGCCGGATCGTCCACGCGATTTCAACCAGGCGATGATGGAACTGGGAGCGAGGGTCTGTACACCCAAAGCTCCAGCATGCGATGTATGCCCTATATCAAACCACTGCAAAGCTTATGGTCTGGGCATTCCACTTTCATTCCCGGTCAAATCAAAAAAAATGGTCAAAAGACATGAGGATGTTGCGGTAGTGATTATCACGGACAACCAAAGAATCATGGCCGTTAAGAGACCGGTAGAGGGTCTTTTATCAAATTTATGGGGATTTCCAACCGTTCATTTTGATAAGGGATCACACATTGAGAATCGAGAAGATTCTGTTTTAGAGGCAATAGATTCTTATTTAAAGGAAACCTTCGATTTAAGAGCTGATCTTATATCCGTAGTTGAAGGGGCGAAGCACGTGTTCACTCATAGAATATGGGATATGTGGATTTACAGTTATGGAGTGGATAAGGAACAAATTTCTAAATTCAGGGTCGAAGATCCGGAAGTCAAATGGGTGGATGTGGATGAAATGGCTCGTTTGGCATTTCCCACTGCCTTCAAGAAAATTTTCGGTAAAATTATTTTGAGGATAATGGCAATGAGAGATTGCACCCAGAATTATTTTGTGTGTTACACTCTTGAAAAATCACCTTCTGCATACAAATCAGTGAAAATCATACAAGAGAACAAAGCGGCTGTTTGTATCAGAAAGTCGGGAAATGTACAAGTGGTACTGGATGATAATAAAGTTGAAACAAGGGTATATAATGATATAGTCGATTATTTGGATACCCAGGAGTGGAATTCAGTCATTACTACTGGGGCAATCAAAGAAAAATTGATTCAAAGTGGCATCCAAGTAAATGTAAGAGAAGGGTCTTATCTTTCAAAATGTGACTCTGAATATTGGATTACATCGACTTCAGCATTAGTAGTCGAACCTCTTGACATTCAGGATTTGGATGAGGTTGTGGAGCTTTACAAGTGTGTTTTCGATGGTTTTGCTCCACTTGAGTACATGAAGAGCAAACTAGAGGTCGCTAGGGGAAGAGGTTATGTCTGCAGATCAGGCGGGAAAATAGTCAGTGTGGCACAATCCGATTTTGAAAAAGAGGATTACGCATTGATCGTTGGAGTGGCAACACATCCGGACCATCGGGGAAAAGGCTTTGGAAAAGCTTGTTTCAAACGATTGGGAGAAGATTTGATTGGGGAAGGAAAATCTCTTTACCTAATCTATGAAAACGATATTGCAGGACGTATGTATCACAATTTTGGATTTTCCGATTATGATCGGAATTTCCATTTGGAAAGGATAAAATCATGAAAGAGATTATTGTTTTTACATCATCAACATGCCCACACTGTGTTTCAGCCAAGCAGTTTCTGAACGAGCGCGGGTTTAAATATGTTGAGAAAAACGTGGAGACAGATCCAGTGGCAGCGAGTGAGATGAGAGCCAGAAAATTAATGGGCGTCCCCTCATTCATCATTGGAAACGACACCATTGTAGGACTCGACAAACATAAAATTGAGCAACTTCTAGATTACACAGTTGAAGTCTGTCCTTCATGCGCACAGCGAACAAGGGTGCCAAAAGGCAAAGGAAAAATCAAAGTGACATGCAAAAAATGCAATGAAGAATTCATAATAATGACAAAAAACATGTAGATGTAAGGGAGCAAATCTATGAACGTACTATTATTTTATAATCCAAAGGCTGGCACAAGAACATTTCAAGATGATTTGGATCTGATTATCGAAGCTTTTCAAAACAATGGAGATCAAATCATTCCGCACCGATTAAAAAATAATGAACTGCTGGAGGATTTCCTAAAAAGAACAGATATGGAAACTATCTCCAAGATTCTTATTGCAGGTGGTGATGGAACCATTCATCAAGTTGTGAACATGATGATGAAATTGAGTCTGGATAAACCCATAGGCATTTTTCCTGTGGGGACTGCAAACGATTTCGCACAGTATTTTGAAATGCCAAAAGATATTGAAGGGATGATCAAAGTGGCACTCAGGGACACAACTGTCAAATGTGATATCGGTAAGGCCAATGATCGTTATTTCATTAATGTCGCGAGTTTCGGAAATTTAGTGGACATCAGCCAAAGAGTCAACGAACAAGCTAAAAACGTTTTAGGAGTCCTTGCATATTACATCAAAGGTATCGAAGAGTTCCCAAGGCTCAAGTCCGTTCAAGCCCGCTTTGAAATGGATAACGAAATTATAGATGAGGAGATATTTTTTGCCCTTGTGATGAATGGTAAATCCGCAGGCGCATTTAGAAAATTATCCCCTTATTCTGAGATCAACGACGGGATGCTTGATGTTCTTATTTTCAAGAAATGTCCAATGTATGAGATTGTACCTCTTTTGATGCAGGTATGGAACGGGGAACACCCTAAAAGTAACGCCATACATTACTCAAAGACTCAAAAGGTTCACATTGAATGTGTGAATCCTTTGATCTCAGATCTCGATGGAGAAACCGGTCCAGAATTGCCTCTGGATATCGAAGTAATCAAAGGAAGACTTGAAATCATAAAATAATAAGTAAAGGAGTAATTCACATATGGATATCGGATTAGTAGGATTAGGAAAAATGGGTTATATGCTTGCACTCAATATGAGAGATCAAGGTATTTCAGTAATCGCCACAAATCGTTCCCCTGAAAAAGTGGATGAAATTGAAAAAGAGGGTGTCGCAGGTGCGAAATCACTTGAAGCACTCGTGACATCATTTGGTGACAAAAGAAAAGTAATCTGGCTGATGGTGCCGGCGGGAGATGCTGTGGATCAAAACATCGAGATGTTGATTCCACTACTTAACCCTTCTGATATAATCATCGATGGAGGAAATTCCAATTTCAACGAAACCATCAGAAGGTATGAATATCTCAAAGGAAAAGGAATTGATTTTATTGATGTCGGAACGAGTGGTGGGACCAGCGGTGCACGTAATGGCGCTTGCCTTATGGTAGGTGGTGAGCGTGAACCTGTCGCTTTTATCGAACCAATGCTAAAGAAAATCTCAATCGAAAACGGTTATGGATATTTTGGAGCGCCTGGTAGTGGTCATTATGTCAAAATGATACATAATGGCATTGAGTACGGCATGATGCAAGCCATTGGAGAAGGATTTGACATACTGAAAGCATCAGAATTCGATTTGGATTTCGAACTGGTATCCAAAGAGTGGAGTAACGGTTCGATCATAGAGGGTCTTTTGATGAGACTTATGCATGAGGCTTTCAAAGAAAATCCTAATTTGGACGGAATCGCCGGGAAAGTGGATGCATCAGGGGAAGCTGACTGGACACTTCAAGAAGCCATTAGGCTCAAAGTCTCTGCGCCTGTGATCACGCAATCGCTCTTTGCGAGATACAAATCAAAAGACGAAACACTTTTCAGTGAAAAGTCGGTTGCCGCACTTAGAAATCAATTTGGTGGGCATAAAATCTATAAAGCATAAGGGGCGGATAAAATGCTGTTTACAATATTTGGAGCTACTGGTGACTTGACAACAAAGAAATTGATTCCAGCACTCTACAACCTATATTTCGAAGAGCAGATGCCAAGAAACTTCATGGTCATTTGTATCGGCAGAAGATCATATCCCGAAGACACCTTTGTAAAGGAAGTGTTTTCCAAACTTGATGGACACTTTGAGAACTGGGATATGTTCAAAACCCATCTTCATTATTTTGAAATGGATTTTTCAAATCCAGAGGATTATAGTGGTTTCAGCGATTTTGTTGAAGCACTGCCGATCCAGAATTATGGTGAAAAGATATTTTATTTGGCTACCGCACCAAGATTTTTCCCGATTATCGCTAAGGCTTTGATTGATCATCAATTGATTGAGCGGGATGATCTGAGAGAAAAGATTGTTTTTGAAAAGCCTTTCGGTGAGAATCTTGAAAGTGCAAAGGCTTACAATAAACTTTTACTTGAAGCAATAGATGAGTCTCAGGTATATAGGATAGATCATTATCTTGGTAAAGAAATGCTTCAAAACATTCTCATGGTCAGGTTTGCAAATAAAATATTCGAAAACATCTGGAACGATGAAAATATCGAAAGTGTAAAAATCTATGCACTCGAATCGGAAACCGTGAAACAGCGGGGAGGGTATTATGATTCATCGGGTGCCCTGAAAGACATGGTGCAAAATCATCTCTTCCAGACACTTGCCTTGGTTGCGATGGAACCACCTCGTGGACTCAACGACCGACTTGTAAAAGATGAAAAGGTCAGAGCACTTGACCGGATCAGAGTTTGTGATGAAATCGTATATGGTCAGTACTCTGGTTATTTGGATGAAAAAGATATACCTTCAAATTCCAAAACAGAGACTTTTGTAGGTCTCAAAGTATTTGTGGATAGCCCAAGGTGGAAAGAGACTCCGTTTTATCTCGTCACGGGAAAGAAAATGGGACAAAAGAGAGCTGGAATCGTCATCACTTTCAAAAACGCGAGCTGCTTTTTTGAAAAAGGGCAACCACAGAAGAATAAGCTCACTATAGAAATTTTTCCTAGAGAGGGCATTGTCCTTCAATTTAACGGGAAGGCTCCAGGACTTCAGGCGTATACGATGCCTATGAAGATGGACTATTGCCACATGTGCAATGTGATTGGCAATTCACCGGAAGCCTATGAAAAACTCATTTCTGATGTCATCCATGATGACGCATCCTTATTCACCAGATGGGATGAAATCGAAAGTGCTTGGCGTACGGTGGATCAGTTGGTTCGGGATAAGAAAAATGAACCTTTGACTATTTATGAGAATGAAAATGAAATTTTGGAGGTCCTTTTCTCCAAATGGAAGGAGCGTCTGTTTGATTAGGGAATGGAAAGATGTGACGATGACCATTTCAGAAAATATGATGGTCTATAAGAACAAAGAAGAAAAAAAGACGAAGATTATCACGAGGGCGAATCATGTAGAGAACGGTCACCACGAGAGTAGTATTTTTATGGATTTGCACGCTGGAACGCATATCGATATGCCACTTCATATGATAGACGGTGGTGAGGATTCTACAAACTTTGAAATTGAAGATGTCAATGGTCTTTGTATCGTGGTGGATTTCAGTGGAGAAGACCGTGCTGAAGTAGATGAACAGTTCTTGAGTCAATTTGAGATTAAAAAAGGTGATATAGTCATTATCAAGACCAAGAATTCCTATTCTGAAGCTTTTGATCTCAATTATGATTATTTGGATGCATCAGGTGC
>JAIOSU010000081.1 GCA_021107455.1 Clostridiales bacterium
ATTGGGGACCAATGTCATTAAGTTAAGTAATTGTGTGGTTGAAACGCATATGTTTTCTGATAAATTTATCTGGTAAACATGTAATAAATTCTTAGCGAAGTTGGATTCTAGAAAAATGAGCAGCACAAGTAAGCAGATTCAACATCTGCTTAAAAAGTGATAGTTCTCGTGCTTAAACTATGATAATCTGTAATTGAAGCTAATTACCCTTCCACGGCGGACTGAGCGTTGGAACTTACGACCGTCTCGGATTGGGAGTCTATTGATCTGGATAAGAGCTTCAATGTCAGGCGGCACTTCATTATTCGAGATACAAAAAAATCTTCTGCATATATTGATCGCTACTGTAAAATTGATTTGATAAACATGTTTTGTGTCATTTTGCTTGATGACGTAGTTTGTGATGATCATTTCGCAGAAGTTATAAAGCGTTAATCTTGCATAGATTTCTTGAATAATGAAGTCCGTTTTTTTTGAATGAAAAGCTGTTAGTCCAATTGCATGCTTAAGCTCTCGGAACGATGTTTCAATCCCCCATCTCATACGATACAGCTTACTTATTTCTTCAGAAGGAAATTTCTTTGGATCAAGGTTTGTCAGCATTAATTGATAGTTACCGTCACTCGTTTCAAAGCGAACAACTCTAAAAGTCAATGTGTAGACATCATTTGATTCATCGAGAAAATCAAGGATTGTATTTCTATTTATGAATCTAAAATGAGGTAATAATTCTTTCATTTGCTTAGAATTATTATGTGTCAACTGCAAGGTTACTGTGGTATCAAACTCATCTGAATCAGGTAAAATCAAATGTTTGGCTATACCATTGCTATTTATGTCTTTTGCTCTAATCAAATATTTACAACCTTTTTCAACCATGTGAGCAAGAATATTATAAGCTTCATAACCTCTGTCGCCGATGATAAGGGTGTTAGATTTTATGCTTGAAGAGCGATCAACCATATCGCACAAAGCTCGAGTTTCATTTATACGTTTTCCTGGTTGAACCAAGGCATCTACATAGATGCGCGCGCGTAGATCATAAAGTGCATTCAGGTGAAGTGCACTGTAGCCTTTTAGATTATTGGTGTGTCTGACATAAGTATCCGGATAGTCATAATCGTGATGAGTGTTGAGTGCTGAACCATCAGCAGCCAATAGATGATAACCTTTGTATAACTTGTCTTTGGCTGCAGAAGTAGTAAATTCTTTAAACAAGTGCTTAAAGGAATTTCCATTTAACTTCGCACGTTGTTGACAGAGGGCTGAAGGTGAAATGGTAGAAGTTTTAAAACCAAACTTTTCATAAAGCTCTAAACGAAGAGACTTGCTGTAGACACCCAGCAGAAACAGATGAAGATTGAAAAAGTTAAGTTTTCTGTTCCGGGTGAAATCTTTTCCGGGTTGATTTACGAAGGGCTCAGGGTTTTCAGACATTTTCTTTGTGATGTTATAAAGTTTGCGTTTCAATAATTTTGGATAAGCATTCATGTGTGGAACCTCCTTAAAATATAATTCACTTAAGAGGCTTCGCCACATTTTTTCCATTATTTGTCAAGTGTTAATTGTAACTTTTCGAAAAAAACACATAAAAAAAAGAACGAAATCAGATTCGTTCTTTAGATGATACACTTAACTAAATGACATTGGTCCCCAATTGGTACCCCCGAATAAGAAAAGTGTCGACGCAAATTTTGCATCGACACTTTTTCACATTCTAAACTTATTGAAAAGTATAGCCATCCCATTCTCCTAGGAAAATACGGACTTGATCGATTGGAATAGCCATCCCAGATACGAATTGTCGAAACAGGTTCTCATTGCCTCCAATGTTAATGCCGACAATCTCCAGATCTTCATTGATCAGCGCGCTACCGCTGCTTCCACTGGAAGTCAGTGCGGTATGATTGATGATAGGGTATATGAATTTTCCCGATTCGTCCTCGTAGTTCCAATTTTTTCTACTTCTGATTTTACCAGCAGAGACGGCATTCCTTTCACTGTAGGGATTGCTCATTGTTGCAATCTGATCCCCGTATTTAGGAATGTTTTCCGCTAGTGGGAGAACAGCATACTCATTATCGCTTACAAAACTGATCACAGCCAAATCGTATTTTTCGCTGGCATGCTCAAGCGTACATACGGGGAACTGTTTATAATGGTTCGCCACCCCACTCCCAAAGTCGTCTATATCAAAATCCATGTCATCGAATCCCATCGCAATGATTTCAGTTCGATCCACATTTTCACGCTTCGCAATTACATGATTGGCAGTCAGTGCAAAGTACTTGTTGCCTTCTCTATGGAATATCACGCCACTGGCTCCGGCCGAGACCCCAGTCGATGTCGAGTTATATCCTGATTCATAGGTAAGCTGAATGATCTTGATATTCGCAGAAAGTACCTTACTTTCAATATTTGAAATGAAATCTTGATTCATCGTTTGATTGTATCTGAGTTTTATTGTAGGTAGAAAAACGATTATGATTATTGTAGCTATAAGAAACAGAATGGAGCCCTTTTTGATTCTATTTTTCATTTGTTAAACCTGCTTTCTGCCACATATGTAGGTACCGATTGGGGACAGGTACATGTTGGTACCTACATATAAAATTTCAGATATACAAAAGACGCTATTAAGTTTCCTTCGGAAACTTAATTACGCGATTTTTTGCTCCGCAAAAAATTAGGTACCAATCCACCACTCTGGTTCCTTACGCTCTGAGAATTGCTCTTCAAGTTCTATCTTATGAGCGACGAATCTTGGATCAATGAACATTCTGGCTCCAACTGGACATTCCTTCACACAAGCGCAGCATTTGATGCAGATGCCATCCACCGGACAGAGTGTTTCACAGTGCCCGCACTGGATGCAATGGTCAGCTTTTATGGGCTTTATGTCTTTGAAGTTCACTGGTTCACCATTTTCATCCACTGGCCTGTAATAAGATCTATATGGTCTGTTGCCGGATGGTGTAACAGGTACTTTGGGATTCTTATTCTTGATATCAGTCGCAAATGCCTCTGTAATCGCAATATCCGACCTGTCCGGTCTGCCCTTAGCAAGAATCTCTGAAAATGAATGCTGTCCGATGAATGCACCTGCAGCCACAACGGTGATTCCACATGTCGTTAGGATATCCGTCAGTTCGATGAGCGCATCATCGTAATGTCTATTCCCATATACCACTATGGCAATTCCACGTGCTCCGCCACCACTTATTTTGCTCAAATATGTCTTGAGAACATTCGGAACTCTGCCGGCATATACCGGGACACCGAAGATGATCAGGTCCTCTGGTGTGAATTGTGGCACTGGTGTCCTATTTTCGGGTCTCGTGATGTTATGGGATACTGATTCCATGTCAATTGTCCTTGCAATGGTTTCGATGATGGTTTTTGTTGTGCCCGTTGGGCTGAAGTAATACGCATGTGTCATTGTGCACCTGTCCCCATTCGAATTATTCTATATAATTTCTAAAATTATAATTTACGCCTATGTGACTCTTACCAAATCCAACAATTATACCATTTTCAAATTGCATATAGGCATCCACATCAAAACTAACCAAAAAAGACATTGTCTCTTTAGGCAAACTGAAATCCTGATACAACCCTGGAGTATCGCCCATTAAGAAAAGTGTGTTCCTCTCTTGATCAGGCGGGGTTTCAAGATCAAACTTGAAAATTATTTTATCATTTTCCAGACGATAACTTACAGATCCATTTCTTCTACTTAGAAAAATCAAATGTTCTGGTATATTCAGATACTGTTTCTGATCAACTGGGAAAATATGATTCGATTCCAGAACTGGTTCAGGGTTAAGTTCCTGTACCTGTTCAGGTTCAGGCTCAGATTCAGGTTCAATTTCAGGTTTTGGTACTGTCACGGATGCAATGGTATCTTCTATAGCTGTCTCCGGTTCTAGCTGTGGCTCCGCAACCGGTTCTTCCACCACTATTGTTTCTTGCTCCTCATCAGGTCTATGTACTGTCTCAGTTATACTTTCAGGTTCTGGAGGAAACAGTTCCGTGCTTTTGCCTTCAATCATATACATTTCGTCAGCGGTTGGCAAATTGTTCGTAGGGAGATTTCCCACTGAAAGATCTCTCATCACCACATTGATTTTCGTTTCCACTTTTTTTTCTATCTCTGGTTCAATATATCCTTTTTCTTTGATTATATCCACTATTGCTTCCAGTGCCATATGTCTAAAGCTGAACAACATTACTAAAAGGAGCAGTACACTTGCACTGATTTTCGCCATTCTGTTGGTCTTTGGATTGATATGGTATTTCTTGCTGAGGGCTTTTTTGATGTCGGTCACATTTTTGAATCGATCTTCTGGATTAAATGCCATGCATGTGCTTATAATGGATGCCATCTGAGATGATATTTCGGGATTGACATCGGTTACATGTTTGAGATTTTTGATATTGATTGTCGGTTCAAGTCCTGTTAGCAGAAAATATAAAGTCGCTCCGATGGTATAGATGTCAGATCTCTCGTCGGATTGTTTGTAACCATATTGTTCAGGCGATGCATAGCCATGTGTGCCGACATAAAATGTATCCGAAGCTTGTTCATTTCTGGTTTGCCGCATGGTCTCAAGATCGATCAGTACGATTTGAAATTCCGGGGTGACAACGATATTGGCTGGCTTAAGATCTCTGAAAATAAAGGGCTCGGGTCGCGAGTGCAGGTATTCAAATACGTCGATCAATTGATTGGCGACCCGCTTTACCTCCATTTCATTCATTGGCCCTTTGCCGAGTATGTATTGTCTGAGCGTCATGCC
>JAIOSU010000057.1 GCA_021107455.1 Clostridiales bacterium
AAATGTCTAAGATAATGTATTTGATCACGGGTGATTTACCGATTTCGAGACAACTCAAAATACTCAAACGACTAATGCCTCTTGGAATTGATTATTTACAGTACCGGAACAAATCAGCAGATCAAAAGACGGCATATAATGAGGCCTTGCAGTATAAAGTCCTATGTGATTTATATGGTACACACTTGATTATCAATGACTGCGTTGAATTGGCAAAAGCAGTAAATGCTTCGGGAGTTCATTTAGGGGAGAAGGATGAGTCCATTGAAACAGCCCTTGAAACTCTGGGTCAAACAAGAATGGTCGGTAGAACAGCAAAAACAGTGGAACAGGCAAAACTTGCTGAATCTTTGGGAGCTCACTATATCGGAGTGGGTGCATTTTACCCTTCAAAAACAAAAAAAGAAGCATTGCCGATGACCAAGGCAACACTGATTGAAATAAGAGATGCGGTTACGCTTCCTATTTTTGCAATAGGTGGGCTAACACCTGACAACATAACTCCTGATATCATAGATTACGTAGATGGCTTCGCCTTTTCGAATGCCATCTGGTATGCAGAACGTCCTGAAGAGGTGTTGAAAAGTTTTAAAATGTTTTAAACGTTTTTTTTTGACGAAAGGAATCCGTAGAGTAAGGATATTCAATTGTAGTGATTTGAATCGGATTTCCCCTAAACACATAGATGTGTTCAAGACCGTTGAGTAGCCATTTATCATCAAGTGCTATACTATTTTGTGTCATATCGTGGCCAAAAAGATAGTAGTCCGCCTTAACGTCTTCCATATCCTTAAATTCATGGGCGACATAAAATAGACCGAGCTCGGTTTCAATCAGACTGGGATGATCAATGATCTCAGCATCGGGAAAGTTTTTCTCAACAGTAGAACGGTTGTCGTGGTTGCCAATGACAAAGTAGAATTTCGTATTCTGAAAAGAAGCCATCAATTTGGAAAAATGAGCAATCTTCTTTTCATAAAGATCAATTTTTTTTGGTGAACGCTCCAATTTGATATCATCACAAATATCTCCTGTGTGTATGACATAATCTGGGTTCACAGCTTCAATCAGCCGCTTGAGCTCTTTGTAGATTTGACTTGGTGTATCAGTCAAATGAACTAGCTTGATGGACTCATCTCTTTTTAGTTCTGCCGGGATGATTATTTTTTCAAATATTCTATTCAAAATTCTGATACAATCACCACCTTTTCACTTGTGATACCCAATATAATTGTGGATTA
Source organism: Clostridiales bacterium (assembly GCA_021107455.1). Classification (GTDB taxonomy): domain Bacteria; phylum Bacillota; class Clostridia; order Peptostreptococcales; family Acidaminobacteraceae; genus Fusibacter_D. Next base: position 1,242 of record JAIOSU010000057.1, read on the forward strand.
CCCACAATAGTTATAGTAGAATTAAGAAAGTACATTATAAGGGGTATTACATATGAACGAAATCAATTATGAAAATTATTACTGGCAAAACGAGACAGTCAGGTTGCGCGCCATGCTGCCAGAAGACTGGGAGAATCACTATGAAGATCTATTCGATAGCATCGCCAGAAGAAGACTACAATATGAGATTGAATTGCCACCAACAGCATTACACGAAAAGCATAATACAGAAATGTTTTCGAATTTCGATCCCAAAACTGGAAGATTGATGTTTGTGATAGAAGCATTGGATGGGCTTCCTGTTGGAGCATTTAATCTAAATTCCATTGATGAGAGAAATGGTACATTTTCAATCGGCATGCAAATCGGAGGAAAGTTCAGATCAAAAGGTTATGGCACTGCGGCAATGAGATTGTTGCTGGACTATGCTTTCAATGAAAGAAGGCTTAATAAGTATTACGGCAGTGTGATTGAAGACAACATCGCATCCGCAACGATGCTCAAAAAATTGGGTTGTATCCAAGAAGGTGTGAGAAGACAACAAATATACACCAGTGGTCGCTATTGGGATGAAATATTCTATGGACTTACAAGAGATGAATTCAACTCAAAATTTGAACGATAATCTACGGTCAGGGACTACCTATATAGGTAGTCTTTTTTCTCTTAGGAAGACTGGCAATAAAGTGGCGGTTGTAATGATGATTGCGCCTATTATGCCTTGTGTTCCAAATTGTTCTCCGAGAAGCAACCAGCCTAAAAAAGCTCCGAAAATAGGTTCAAAAACATAGAGCAGCGATGTCCTGGATGCAGAGACAACACGTTGACAGTAGTTAGCAATCAAGTATGCTATACTTGTGCACCCTATACTTAGAATCAATAGATTTCGAATCGCTAATTCAGAGAGTTCCAGTGATGGGGATTCAAACATAAGTGCTGGAACAAGACTGAACAGACCGACAGTAAGCACTTGAATTGCAGCAATGTTGATTGGATTTTCACTTCTCACATAAAGTTCAACAGTCAGAATGTAAAATGCGACTATGACCGTACCGATCAGTGTTATGAAATCGCCAATATTGATCCCACCTTGAATACCATCGAGTGTGACCATTCCAAGACCGATGAGTGCAAGGATAGTCGATACCCAGACTTGCCTCGGTTGACGCTCTTTTCTGAAGAGTGTCATGATGATGGGAACAAAAATGACATTGCTTCCCACGATAAATGCATTCTTTGAAACTGTTGTATATTTAAGTCCATAAGTATGAAATATGAATGCTAGAAACAGTAGCGTCCCTGTGATCATACCACCTTTGAGTTGACGAGGTGTAGGTTTGAATTTTCCAATGATCAGAAGAACAATAACCAGAATCAGTCCACCTAAAACAAATCGGTAGGCCATAAAAGTGAAGACTCCCATATCAGAGAGCAATGGTTTGGTCAGTGCAAAGGATGAGCCCCATAATGCCACCGCCACAAGAAGCAACATTTCATTCATTATTTTTTTCAAATCTTTCACCTCATAAACAATTTAGCACATAATTGCCAAAACTGCTATATATGATCGTAAGTAAAAAAAAATCCTCAATTGAGGATTTTTTAATTTTCACGAAGGAAACATCACTTTCTCTTTATGCATCAAATTTCTTGCTAGACTGAGAAGAATTAGTGTGACGACTGATGATGTGGCAAAAGAGATCATTACTTTCCCAAAATCACCATCTCCTAAAAGAACCTGTTGCATGTTGATCATATTATTGTAGATTGGTATGAAATAATTCACCTCATTCACAGTACCAGCTCCAAACATATTCATAAAACCAGCGATCATGACCACCATGTATGCTGGAGTGATATAGGCACCTGCTTCTTTAAGGGAATTGGCGATCATGGAAAGTACAGAAATGATTGTGACATACATTCCGACCAGCCCAATCATGCTGATGAAAAACATTAGAAAATCAGCTCCACCTAGCGACAGTTGAGACATTTCAAAAGCACCGCTCGCAGATAAGAAATTTGCGGAAAATGGAATTGAAATCAGTACACCGACAAAAGAGGAGATCATTGAGATCAATGCGACCACTGACAAACTGATGACCTTTCCTCCGATGATCACACCTCGGTCGACTGGAGTCAATAGCATCGTTGCAATTGTTCCTCGTTCCTTTTCTCCGGCAATTGAATCCATTCCGATGCCCATGGCACCTGCAAAGATGAAAATGGAGACCAACATAGGTACCAAGTTGGCGATTCCTCGGTCAATCCCTTGATTTTCCTCTGGTATATCAATGCTGGAAGTGACCAACTCGTAAACTTGCAAATATGAAGCATCGCCTATTCGCTCAGCCAATACATTTTGACGGTATTTTTCCAGTAGCGATCCCATTTTATAATTCGCGTCAATGGATTGATCGCTTTTTGGTGAATATGCACCTTCGATATATGGCAGTTGACCTGCTTCAAATGCCGAGAGTTTGTCTTCAAACTCAGGATCAAAATAGAGATAATAATCATATTCTTCATCCAAAATCAATTGCTGAGCTGTTTCTTTATCAAAATCTCCAGAAATGAACTCAATGGAATCATCATCATCTATCATATTGATTATTGCCAGCGGAACATCAGAACCGATGACTCTGGAGACATGGGATTCGATATCGTCTTGTGATCGCTGAATCATATAGCCCATCATAGAATAAATCAGTGCGATACTGAGCATTGGTAAAATAAAACTTGTTATGACCAATCTTCTGTCTGTGAAGACTCTTCGGAGTTCCTTCTTTGTGATGATCATCAAGGATTTAAACATTGTAGACACCTCCTGATGTGTTGTATAATTTGAAGAAGGCGTCATCCAGATTGTCTTGCCCTGTCAGTGAGTAGATCTCATCCAGTGTACCCATTGCTTTGATCTCTCCATCCATGATAATTGCAATTCGATCACAGAGCCTCTCAGCCACATGCATCATATGTGTGGATATAATGACTGTTTTGCCTTCATCTTTCAGAA
>JAIOSU010000177.1 GCA_021107455.1 Clostridiales bacterium
AATTTGATTTTATATGAGTAATTTGATATGGACGGGGTATATGAAAAATAATCTTGAGATACTAATTTCAAGATATGAATATTATATTTCCCCCCTATATCCTCTAGTGATTACTAGAGGTTTTTTTTTAGAGATTTTCTTCTGTATAAGGCAAAATCGCTTTTCTCTTTAACGGACTTGACAATATAATTGAAGTCTTTGTGCTGCCAATTGCTTGAATTTTATCAAGAATAGCTTCAAGTTCATGTGTGTTTCTACATACCACACGGACGGTCATGCAGTCCTCACCGGTGACGTGATGACATTCAATAATGGAAGGTTCCTCGTTCGTGAACTTCTTGAAGCGTGCATGCGCACTTACCTTCATTCCAACATGAACAATTGCTTCTACATAAAGATTGAGTTTTTTGGGGTTGACGATTGCAGTATAGCCTTCAATAACACCATTTTCCTCCAATCTTTTCACGCGTTCAGAGACTGCGGGGGAGGTGAGATTCACTCGTTGACCGAGTTCTTTCATCGATATGCGTCCATCATTCTGAAGGATCTTTAATATGCGTAAATCAGTTGTATCCATCGATATGACTCCTATCATTATTAAGTAAATCGGGAAATATTTTAATTAAATTAGCTATAATAATACTATCACTTTTTAAAAAAACTGTACAGTTTTTTATACTAATGTTAAACTTTGGGTGAATAACTCTAGGAGGTTTGTAATGGCTGCAATAAAAGTAACTGAAACGATATTAAGAGATGCGCACCAATCGCTTATTGCTACACGATTAAGAACAGAACAAATGATTCCGATTCTGGAATCCCTCGATGCTGTAGGCTATCATGCACTGGAGTGTTGGGGAGGAGCCACTTTCGATTCATCTTTAAGATATCTGAATGAGAATCCATGGGAAAGACTACGTATAATTCGTAAAAATGTCAAAAACACCAAACTTCAAATGTTGCTTCGTGGGCAGAACATTCTTGGATACAAACATTATGCAGACGATGTCGTTGAAGAATTTGTTAAAAGATCCATTTCAAACGGAATTGATATTATTAGAATTTTTGATGCTCTAAATGACCTTAGAAATATTGAAAAAGCTTTGATTACCACCAAAAAAGAGGGTGGACACGCACAAGCTGCCATATCATATACCATCAGTCCGGCACATACTGTAGAAACCTATGTGAATCTGGCAAAGGATATGGAATCCATGGGCGCAGATTCCATTTGTATTAAAGATATGTCCGGTCTATTGACTCCGTATGGAACTGAACAACTTGTAAAGGCAATAAAAGCCAACACAAGTGTTCCACTTGAAATCCACTCACATTATACCAGTGGATTAGCAAGTATGGCATATTTGAAAGCGATTGAAGCTGGAGTTGATATCATCGATACAGCAATATCACCATTCGCACTTGGAACATCCCAGCCGCCTACTGAACCATTTGTGGCAGCACTTGCAGGTACTGAGTATGATACGGGACTTGATCTCATGAAGCTAGATAAAATCACTGAATATTTCGCACCAATCAGAGAAAAAGCAATTGAATCCGGACTAATGGACCCAAAAATTCTTGGAGTGGATATCAATACATTGGTCTACCAAGTTCCAGGTGGCATGCTTTCCAATTTGGTTTCACAACTCAAGACACAAAATGCTCTTGATAAATACGAGGAAGTATTGAAAGAGGTTCCACGTGTTCGTGAAGATCTCGGTTTTCCACCACTTGTTACTCCTACAAGTCAAATTATCGGTACACAAGCTGTTTTGAACGTGGTCATGGGAGAACGTTATAAAATGGTACCTAAAGAAGTCAAGGAATACGTCAGAGGTATGTATGGTAAACCAACAGTAGAAATCAGTCCAGAGATCATCAAGAAAATCATTGGTGATCAAGAAGTAATTACATGCAGACCAGCCGATTTAATTCCACCACAACTTGCATCAGAAAGAGAAAAAATCAAGGAATTCATTGAAGAAGAAGAAGATGTATTGTCGTATATCCTATTTCCACCGGTTGCACTTGATTATTTCAAGTACAGACAAGCACAGAAATATAAAATTGATAGTGACTTAGTGAACAATGAGGAAAAAACACATCCAGTTTAAGAGGTGAAAATGACTAAACGTGAACAAAGAAAACTAGATTATGAAAATCAAATATTTGAAAATTGGCAAACCAAACGAGATGATGGGAAATGGCACTTTATTCTCAGATTCGGATTATTGACCTGGGGAGCAAGTACCTTCGCATTATATTGGGTGATTATGATGATCCTTGGAAAAATTGGAGGCTCTGACAGTGTGTTCACTTGGTTTCAAGCCATTTACTCATTTGTTTTCTTTATTCTATTCGGCATTCTATACGGTCTGGTGTTATGGAACAGGAATGAAAAAATATTTAAGCGAAAATATCCATACGGACGCATGAAATAAACTTAAAAGTTCTAATTTGATTAAATATCAGATTAGAACTTTTTTTATTGGAAATACTTGTAAATTCCAGAATATGGTATATACTATATTTATATCCATATTTTAGGAGAATTTTATGATTTATATTTTACATTCAGCCTATAACGATAAATTATATCAACAGATCAAGTCCAAAGGAGCTTCAATTGAATATATAAGCTTTCATGAATTACATTTATTGAATAAGGGTGATGCTGTGATCATAGACATATTTTCCCATGCTGCAGAACTCGATTTCTTTAAAGAAAATCAGAAATTATGTTGCTTTTGTATGTGCGATGAGACATGCAAAACTGGAAAAATAATGTACGTTTCCAAATATCAGGCTATTGATGTTATCTGTTCAACTATATTTGATCCTGAAAATCATATGATTACGATTATTGGGGGAGTTGAACTGTTTAGTAGGCTACAATTGGATTGCAAAATTTGTAATTTTGTTGACTTTACATATAATCCCGATTCTAATCTTTCATTGATTGATTTACTAGACAATCATGAGATGGAACTCATAAAAAAAATAAGAGGATCAAAAAATAGAATTCTATATCCGATCAGTAGCCTCATGGATTTGCTCAATCCACCAATTAAATTAATTGAACCACTCATAAACACACTCAAAAAGCATCGCAATACAATCATTCATATTGATCATCTCAAAGGACCATTGGATTTGATGTTATTGAATCTATCTGATCTGATTATTATTGTTCACGATAACATTGAAGTCAGCCCCAAAAGATTTGAAAGTGCTATAAGGAAAATAGCATTTTCAAAGAAAATAATCAGTTTGAGTACAAATACCAAAGCACACGATCAATTCAAGATTTCTGAGCATATGCTTTTGGGAGAAGGAGAAGTAAATGACATATGATAAGATCAATCAAATGAAAATTGAAATCATGAATAATATTGCTCAGTTTGAAACGCCTCATATTATGGATAAAATTGCGCAAACTATTCAAACTGACGAGTCCATGAATACAGAAGAAAAATTTATAGTCAGAGAGCGACTGATCAACGCTATTTTAAAATACGATATTATTCAACCTTTATTGGATGATCAAGATGTTTCTGAAATAATGATTAATGGCCCGAACAAGATATTTGTAGAAAAACGAGGAAAAATAATCAGAACAGATCTATCATTTTATGACGTTGAACATATTAATCAATGGATTCAAAAAATCGCAACAGAAGTGGGAAGGGAGGTGAACTATGGAAATCCTTTAATGGATGCCAGATTAAAAGATGGGTCACGTGTTAACGTAATTTTGGACCCAATTGCCATTCAAGGTCCAATGATTACAATCAGAAAGTTCAATCAGGTATTTAATGAGCCACATGAGCTCATTCAAGCAGGTATGTTTTCTGAAGAAGTTGCTTCCTTCTTAGAACAATGTATCAAAGCAAGATATAATCTCTTTATTTGTGGAGGAACTGGTAGTGGGAAAACAACTATTTTAAATTGTTTGACATCATACATCGATAGTGATGAACGTATTATTGTCATAGAAGATGCTTCCGAGATTCAAATTGAGCACATTCCAAATGCCATATTTCTAGAGACTAGAACCAATCAAAATATTGATCATCCCATTGCAATGTCTGATTTGATCAAAAACGCATTGAGAATGAGACCAGATCGAATTATTGTAGGTGAAGTCAGAGGCAGTGAGGTCATAGACATGCTGCAAGCCATGAATACGGGGCATGAGGGATCAATTTCAACTGGGCATAGCAACTCTTCATATGATATGTTGACGCGATTAGAAGTGATATCAAGCAGCCACAGTCCTATACATCATCAATTGCTAAGAAGACAAATCATATCGGCCATCGATTTATTGATTTTCGTGGAGCGATCCAGTGAGGGCTCAAGAAAAGTTACCAATATTTCTGAAGTCATTAAAAATAGGGAAGATTATGAATTAAATGAAATCTACACTCATAATATGGATTTTAATTGCAGGTCCAATGAGCTCATAGAAAAACTTATTCAAAAAGACAAATTCAGGAGGTACTCAAATGATCACTCTTGAAGAAATCAATATAAAAAGTGCTTTGTTGGATTTAATATTTTATCCCGTTGGCATCAAATTTTTTTTTGATAATACTGCATTGTCAATTCTTGCAACAGCAGCCATCATCATATTGATCATAACAAGAAAATGTTATCGTTCAGATTGTTATTCGAGTACTTTCAATGCCTTTATTGAGTTTTTGAACCACATGAACACATATTTATCAGTTGGTTATAGCTTTAAGAATACCATTGTAAAATTTGATGAAAATGACGGGAGTCATCCCGTACACTTATGTGTGACAATGAAAGCACTTCAAAACGTAATAGCATTCAACGGTACAGATCAACGGCTTTTTGAGATTCTTCTTGAACAGTATCCAATCAAAGAAACAGAATCCTTTCAAAGTTTGATGCATCAAGCGCTACTCGCAGGATCTCAGTCTTCATACATAGTCAACGTCACACTTGACTTGCTTTATTTGAAAAACAAGACACAATCAGAGGTTGAACTCATACTGTTCCAAAAGAAACTCGAGCAAATGATATTATGTCTTGCACCCCTTGCAATAATAGGATTTATAAAAATGACTTCAAGTCAGTATTTGTCAATCTTGTATACGACTTTGCCAGGCAGAATGATAATGCTGTTTGCATTTACTATTCTAATCCTTATGAAACTTACTTCAGATCATATTGTAAAAATCAAATTGGAAGGATGAGTATGCGTACTTTAAAAGAACTCAATTCAAAAATTGACAGTTTTCTTATTCAAGCCAAGCTTAAACGCAAACCTAAAAGCAATTTTGAAAAAAATCAAACAGATTTTCTTCAATCTTTGCTATTAAACTTGAACAGTGGAATGACCCTTGAAGAAGCGCTGCAATATGCAATTAGATCTGCTCAATATGCGCCAGATCTGATACAACAAGCCCATTTGAGACAAAGTGCGATTTTTGGTCTAAATCATTTCTCAATCATTGAGTCCAGTGATCAAGTTTGGAGAATGACAAGGTTAATCAACCAGTCCCACAAAACCGGAAATTCGAATTTGGTATACGCTCTCAGCAAATTGTACGAAGAGCTTTGGATGGAGAAGACCAGTGAATTCAAAAAAAAATCAGAAAAAGTCAGTATTCAACTCACTTTTTTACTGATGCTGTCATTGATCAGTGTAATTATAATAGTAGTTTCACCCATAATAATAATTTTTTAGGAGGACAAATGATCAAATTATTTATAAGTGAGGAAAAAGGGATGGGAACTATTGAAATCGTAATTATTATTGCGGTTTTAATCGGTCTGGCGTTTTTATTCAGAACATTTGCTGTAGACTTTTTTATGGAACTCACAGAAGGTATCAAGTCAAACAATCAAATTGATACACTATTTACAAATCCATGATTAGGTATTCGATCAACTCATCTGATTGCAATAATTTTGAACTCGATATGATATCCAATGCAAAGATAGACGGTTTGCTGATGCCGATATCTGTCGAGTTTAATAAAGATGGAGAGATTATTCTTTCATACAAAGAGCCAATTGGTAAAACGAGACTCAAGATACTAATCGATGACAATTATTTCGACTTAAACCGATATCATGATTTTTTATTGAAGATCATTGTGCTTAAAACTAGACTTGAAACTTATATGCTCAATCCTCAAAACATACATTTCAATATAGAAGCAATCTGGTATGATCCTATAGTATGTGAATTCCAATTCATCTATTTACCTAAAATAGATAAAGATTCCCACCAAGAACTCAACCTATATAGACATATTTTTATTGAATCTTCACAGATTATGGAAATCAACTTGAATCTTTTGAAGGAACTTAAACAAAACTCATTTGATCTTGACCATTTCTGTACTGTACTTAATAAGCCGACTGTAATAATAAAAGGCAATAAGTCTTGGTTTAGAATTTTTGGTTCAAAAAAACAAACCTATAGCATTCCAGAATCAAAAACAATTCAAAAATCCAGAAAGCCATGTCTGTTGGATGCAAATAATCCAACTGTTTTTCACGAAATTCATTTTAATCACAACAGTCTTGGAAGAGGTGACGATTGCAATATAAAAATTGATGATTCCAGCATCAGTAGGAGACATGCGATTATCTACAAGAACAAGTTGGATTTCTCAATTGAGGATCTCGATTCCAGTAATGGAACTTACCATAACGGGCAAACCGTAAATGGCTGCACTATATTGGTCAATGGTGATAAGCTACAATTCGGTGACAAAGAATTCATTTTTATCCTGTAAGATTTGTGATATTATATTAGGGTAGTTTATAAGGAATTCTAGGTCAAGGAGTATATAATGAAAAACGATGTAAAAGATGTATTGTATTCTGAGGAAATGTTGCAGGAACGTGTACAGGCACTAGCCGATGAAATTTCCGCAGCATACGAAGGTAAAGATTTGTTACTGATCGGGGTTTTGAAGGGTGCGAATGTCTTTATGTGTGACCTGATGCGAAAAATTCATTTTCCGATCCAAATTGATTTCATTGCTGCTTCCAGTTATGGACATTCAACAGAAAGTTCAGGCGTGGTAAAAATCTTGAAGGACCTTGATTACAGCATTGAAGGAAGAGATGTCATTATAGTAGAAGACATCATTGATACTGGACTTACACTTAAATATCTCATTGAGAATTTTAAGTCAAGGAATCCTAGAAGTCTTGAGATTTGTACTCTACTTGATAAACCGGAAAGACGTATCGCAAATCTTGATGTCAAGTATGTTGGCTATCGTATTCCAGATGAGTTTATCGTGGGTTATGGAATTGATTATGCTGAAAAATACAGAAACTTGCCTTATATTGCCACATTGAAGCCAAGTGTTTACGAAAAATAGCTTGTAGACATTTAATAAAAAACGTGTATATCGTTTGACGGTTGGGTATCAATTCGTTATGATTGAACTGATAAAACGAATGAGGTGATAAAATGAATTTAGCGAAATACATCGATCACACTATATTGAAGGCTAATGCTACTGAAGCTGAAGTGATTCAAGTATGTGACGAAGCAAAAACACATAATTTTTATTCGGTGTGCATCAATCCGTATTATGTTTCTCTTGTGGCAGACCAATTAAAAGATACTGAAGTAAAAGTAACATCGGTAATCGGATTTCCACTTGGAGCAAACACAACAGAAATAAAAGCAAAAGAAGCATTAAAAGCAGTAGAAGATGGTGCTGATGAAATCGACATGGTCATCAATGTTTCGGCTCTAAAGGATGGAAAATTCAATTATGTTGAAAAAGACATCGCAACTGTGGCTGAAGCGATCAAGGGGAAGGCTATTCTAAAAGTTATTTTGGAGACCTGCCTTTTGACAGATGAAGAAAAAACAAAAGCTTGCGAGTTATCAAAAAGTGCAGGAGCTCATTTTGTAAAAACATCTACTGGATTTAGTACAGGTGGTGCCACAGAGGCTGATGTAAGACTCATGAAGTTAATAGTTGGCGATGATATGGAAGTAAAAGCTTCCGGAGCTGTTAGAGACTATGAGACAGCACTTAAAATGATCGAAGCTGGAGCAACCAGAATTGGAGCTTCATCATCAGTTTCAATCGTAACCGGTGGAACAGATACAAATAGTGGATACTAAGACATATTGGTTTACATAATTTATTTATGTAAACCAATATTTTTTTATGCAACAATTGCTACTATCCACATAGATTGTATTGTATAATATAGATATCAAAACCGATTGAGGTGCACAATGAATTTTAGAGAAATTAAAATTGGACTATTGGTCAAATGGGTTGCAGTGGCAACAATTGTATTTTTATTGATATCGCAACCGTCGATTTGGGAAATTATATCTGCAGGCATCTCTCCAGTTCTATCCGCATTTGTTTTTGCATATATACTGGATTATATTGTTCGTTTTTTTGAGAAAAAACTAAAAATACCTAGAGCATTATCTATATTTATAACTATGATCATTGTCATCATAGCTTTGACACTTCTGGGAGTCGTTATTATACCAGGTGTTTTGAATGCTGTATCCTCCCTGATCAATGCTATTGGAAATGTGGAATTCGATCTTGAATATCTAAAGAATTTTGACTTCGATAATTTTTACCTCAATGAAATTCAACAAGCATTGATTGATACGATTACCCCAATCTTACAAAAGCTCACCAATGCAACCGGAACAGCGATATTGATGATAGTATCTGAAATCCAAAAGATCACTTCAGGTCTCATTTCCATCATTGTAGCGTTTGTCATATCCATTTATATGCTTGGAGAGAAGAAGGACTTGGTTGCTAGACTGAAACGTGCAACGTATGCGTATTTCACAGATGAGAAAGCTGAAAACATCTTTTATACGTTCAAACTTGCCAATAAGATATTCAAGGCATTTTTTCTCGGAAAGCTTCTAGATAGTACAATCATCGGTATTTTAGCATATTTGGTATTCACAATTTTCAATTTTGAATATGCACTTCTCATTGCTTTGATTGTTGGAATTACGAATATGATTCCATATTTCGGACCTTTTATAGGAGCGGTACCTGCAGCAATCATCACATTTGTTGCCAATCCATCACAACCTGTCGATGTCGTTTGGATGTTGTTGATCATCTTGATTATCCAACAGTTGGACGGCCTTGTGATTGGACCATTTATTTTAGGAGATTCAGTTGGTGTGAATGCATTTTGGATTATACTGGCTGTAACAGTTGGTGGAGCTACGTTTGGTCTACTTGGTATGTTCCTTGGAGTTCCGCTGTGTGTACTTATAAAAACATTGATAGAAGAGGATGTTGAAAGAAAACTAGTCTATAAAGGATATAATGATCTTGAATCCACAGCTCTCCGAACCAAGAAAAAATAAATTGATGATGGTTACACAAGGGGGAACATATGACCAATATAATGATTGTTGATGTCAATACAACAACATCTTATCGAATAAAAAAACTCTTGGAATCTGTTCCGGTAGAAGTCCATACGACTTCTACGGTCCACGAGACCATCAATAGGATGAATAATCCCCAAATAAATATAGATATTGCCATAGTGGATGTTAAACTCGGATCTGAAGACGGCTTTGATTTGATCAGTAGAATCAAAGAAATGAATCCAAACTTGTTGATTATTATCATAACGGGTCTGAACACTAGAAAATCATTTGTCCAAGGCATAAAGGTTGGTGCAGTGGACTACATTCTTAAACCGTATGATGACGATTATTTGAAATTCAAACTGCTCAACCACATTTCAGCAGTCGAGAATTCAAAATCTATTCCAGACTACTCTCCAAAACAGGTGGACAACGTCATATACTCTGCAGTGAAGAAAGCTGTTCGTGAGGGGTATGAAATGTTGATGGGTCTGATTATTATCTATCATAAGAAATTTGACGGCAATGAAGGTGTCAATATAAAAGATATGGCCATACTCCGAACACTCAACGCGCATATAGAAGAAACCCTTTCTGCGGAAGATCAGATGATCAATCAAAGCTCCAATGGCATTCTCATCATATTACCAAAGAGAACCGACCAGCTAAAAGATACCATTTCCAACTATTATCTAAAATTATGCGAAGAATTTATTCGCTCCAGACAAATTGAAGATACCTATATCGCGCTTGAGTTCATAAGTCTTCCAAATGAAGTCAATCCAAACCAAAATGCTTTATCCGTATTAGCTCAAAAAATAGAGAAAAAAATGCTATAGCCATTGAGTTATAGCTTTTTTCTTTTATAAATTCATATAAATTTAATTTCATTTTTTTGAAAAAGGATTATAATAGTAATAGTTTATATTTATCATATTATTGTATTGCATCTTATGAGGTGTTGCATGAATCGAAGATTGAATGTTGGGTTAGATGTAGGGTCTACCACTGTAAAAATGATTGTATTAGATGAAGAAGACGTTGTAGTATTTAAAGATTATCGTAGACACTTTTCCGATATTAAAAAGACCGTTACGGAATTGTTTGACGAAGTTCATGAGTTATTCAGCACTGCTACGCTTAAGTTCATGGTCACAGGTTCAGCTGGTTTAAGTCTTGCTGAAAGTCTTGGAGTCTCCTTTATCCAAGAAGTGGTTGCATGTACAAAAGCTATAAAAAAATATGCTCCTGACACGGATGTAGCCATTGAACTCGGTGGTGAGGATGCTAAAATCATGTACTTTGGAACCACGGTTGAACAGCGTATGAACGGAACTTGCGCAGGTGGGACTGGCTCATTTATCGACCAAATGTCATCACTGCTTAGAACTGACGCACTTGGACTTAACAATCTGGCCCAAAACCATAAGGAAATCTATCCGATTGCATCGCGCTGTGGAGTTTTTGCAAAAACCGATGTGCAGCCATTGCTCAACGAAGGTGCGTCAAAAGAGGATATTGCCGCATCAGTACTTCAGGCAGTTGTGAATCAAACCATCAGCGGTCTTGCCTGTGGAAAACCTATCCGTGGAAAAGTCGCTTTTTTGGGTGGCCCGTTATCATTTTTACCTGAACTTAAAAAACGTTTTGAAATTACACTTAACTTGGGGATTGATGATATCGTTACTCTTGATCATACCCAGTATTTTGTTGCGCTTGGAGCCGCACTATCATCTAAGACTTCTGAAGATATGGAACCACATTGTCTATATGACAGAATGCCTTCCATATACTGCGAATCAAGAGATTCATCAGATATGCCCGAGCCACTTTTTGAATCGGATGAAGCTTATACAGATTTCGTGGCACGACATGAAAAACATAAAGTAATGCGTTACCCAATAGAAGAGGTGAGTGGGCCTACTTATTTAGGTATTGATGCAGGATCTACTACCACCAAAATAGCTCTGATCGATAATCAAAATAGGCTCATATTCTCCCATTATGGATCCAATGAAGGCGATCCTCTCAAAACAACCGTTAAAGCACTTAAAACCATGTTCGAACAAATGAGAAAAGACGCTTATGTTGCATACGCTACTGTCACAGGATATGGAGAGACTTTGATTAAGGCTGCGTTGAATCTAGATCATGGTGAAATTGAAACAGTAGCTCATTATAAGGCAGCGGATTATTTTCTTCCTGGAGTGGACTTCATTCTTGACATCGGTGGTCAGGATATGAAGAGTTTACGTGTACGTGATGGTGCAATTGATTCCATCATGCTTAATGAGGCCTGTTCATCAGGTTGTGGATCGTTTATCGAGACATTTGCCAATTCTGTGAATTTACCGGTCTCCAATTTTGCAGAAAAGGGTTATTTCTCTATCAAACCTGTTGATTTAGGTACCAGATGTACTGTATTCATGAATTCACGAGTCAAGCAAGCCCAAAAAGAGGGGGCTACAGTAGGTGATATTTCAGCAGGTATTTCAATGTCTGTAATTAAAAATGCACTTTTTAAAGTCATTCGAATGAGATCGAAAGACGATCTTGGAGAAAAAATCGTCGTACAAGGGGGTACTTTCTATAACAATGCAGTCCTTCGTTCTTTTGAGCAGATTGCAGGAAAGGATGTAGTGCGTCCAGATATCGCAGGAATCATGGGAGCTTATGGCTGTGCCATAATTTCAAGAGAAAAATCCGTTGATGGACATCATACAACTATGGTTTCTTCTGAGCTTCTCGAGAATTTCTCTACAACAACTTCCTCTAAACGATGTGATCTTTGTGGAAACCATTGCCATTTGACTGTCAATCAATTTTCCGATGGAAGAAGTTTCATAACTGGGAACAGATGTGAACGTGGTGCTGGTATTGAACGTACGACAGAAGCACTTCCTAATTTATACGATTATAAACTTAAGCGCGTATTCGATTATCCCGTTCTTTCAAGAGCAGATGCTAAACGTGGTATCATTGGTATACCAAGAGTTTTAAATATTTATGAGGATTATCCGTTCTGGGCTTCCTTTTTTACTGAACTCGGGTTTAGAGTGGAACTCTCTACAAGATCCTCCAAAAAGATTTATGAGTTAGGCATGGAGACAATTCCTTCAGAGAGTGTATGTTATCCTGCAAAGTTGGTCCATGGCCATATTGAAGACTTGATCAAGCGCAAAGTCGATAGGATTTTTTATCCATGCATACCATACAATATCAAGGAAGATGAACACTCGAACAATCATTACAACTGTCCGGTGGTCACATCATATCCTGAAACAATCAACACAAATCTCGACAATTTACATTCATCAAACATAAAATACCATCATCCTTTTTTACCGATTGATTCCCCTGAAAAAATGAAAAAACGACTCGTCGCTGAGTTGTCATCATGGGGTCTTAGAAAAGATGAGATTTTCACAGCAGTCGATCATGCGTATTCAGCTCTTGAGTCTTATAAATCTGACGTGCGTAAAAAGGGTGAAGAAACCATTGAATTCATGAAGCAAAATAAGAAAAAAGGAATTGTTCTCGCTGGTAGACCATATCATATTGACCCTGAGATCAATCATGGCATTCCAGAACTCATTGAATCCTACGGTTTTTGTGTTCTTTCAGAAGATGCCGTTGCTCATTTAGCAACAGTGGAGCGGCCTCTTAGGGTCGTTGATCAATGGATGTATCATACCAGATTATATGCTTCAGCTACTTTTGTTGGACAAACCGAAAATCTGGAGCTTATTCAGTTGAACTCTTTTGGATGCGGATTGGATGCAGTCACATCAGATCAGGTAAGGGAAATCCTCGATCGATTTGGAAAATTGAGCACACTGATCAAAATTGATGAAATCAACAATTTAGGTGCTATCAGAATCAGAATTCGTTCTTTGATGGCGGCGCTGATCGAACGAGATAAAACTTGTTTTACTGTGCCTGAGATTGAAGTGATGCCCAGCCGTGTCAAATTTACTGAAGCAATGCGTAAGACGCATACCATATTAGTTCCTCAAATGTCACCGATTCATTTTCAATTCATCGAAGCTGCGGTAAGACCAGAGGGATACAACATGGAAGTCTTGCCTTCCATAGATACACATGCCATCGATGAAGGGCTCAAATACGTCAACAATGACGCGTGTTATCCCTCTATACTCGTTGTCGGTCAAATGATGAAAGCCATCAATTCAGGCAAATATGACCTAGATAAGACAGCACTCATCATTACTCAAACCGGTGGAGGGTGTAGAGCGACAAACTATATCGCTTTCATAAGACAAGCGCTCAAAAGTTCGAAACTTGATCACATCCCGGTAATCAGTCTCAATGCTTTGGGACTTGAGGATAACCCTGGCTTCAAAATCACAAAATCATTGATGGATAGATTGGTCCAAAGTATGCTCTATGGTGATTTATTCATGAGAGTCCTTTATAAGACCAGACCATATGAGGAAGTTCCTGGCAGTGCGAATGCACTGTACGATAAATGGGTGGAGCAATGTAAACACGATCTTGAGTTCGGCGGGAGAAGAGATTTCGTAAAGAACATGAAGCAAATCGTTTCAGAATTCGACAACTTGCCACTGAACAATACAGTGAAACCTAAAGTGGGATTAGTAGGAGAAATTCTAGTGAAGTTCCACCCGACTGCAAACAACAATATCGTGGAAATGATAGAAAGTGAAGGCGCTGAAGCTGTCATGCCAGATCTGATCGACTTCTTTGCCTATACAGCTTATAACAGTGTCATCAAGCATAAATACCTTTCAGGATCATTAAAAAGCAGATGGACAAGTGAAGCATTAATTGCCATATTGGAATATTACAGAAAACCAATGGTGGATGCGCTCAAAAAAAGCAGTAGATTTGAACCACCAAAACATATCAAAGCCCTTGGAGAACTTGCAAGTCCACATCTATCACTTTGTAATCAGACTGGTGAAGGATGGTTTTTGACCGCAGAGATGATTGAGCTTATACACAGTGGGGTAGACAACATTGTGTGCATGCAACCCTTTGCCTGTTTACCTAATCACATTACTGGCAAGGGAATGATCAAGGAACTGAAAAGCACGTTTCCTAAATCAAATATTGTTGCAATCGATTACGATCCAGGTGCAAGTGAAGTCAATCAGATCAATAGGATTAAATTGATGTTGGCTTCTGCATATGAAAATCTCGACAATTAATCAGAGTAAAACCAGATTCATTGCAATTATTTATTGCTTCGAATCTGGTTTTTTTTATGTTTGTATACAGTATTTATGTTATAATGATGGATGAAATTATGAGACCGGAGTGATGATAATGAATGATCAAATTTTAGTGTTTGGACACAAAAATCCAGATACAGATAGTGTGACATCCGCAATTACACTTGCATACCTTAAACACAAACTTGGCCAATCCGCCAAGCCATATATTCTTGGTGAGCTATCCAAAGAGACAGCGTTCGCACTTTCGTATTTTGGAGTCGAATCACCAGAGCGAATCGAGAACGTCAAAATTCAGATGAAAGATTTAAGTTACGATAAAATTGAACCCCTTGGCCCAGAAAACTCAATTTTGACCGCTTACAATCACATGAGTAAAAACAAAATAAGAACACTTCCAGTGGTTGACGTTGAGAAGAATCTCATTGGTATTGTAACGATGAAAGATATCGCTATGAATGCAATCAACGGCGATTTACACGAACTGAATACAACCTTTCAAAATGTCAGAACCGATTTGAATGCCATCACACTCAATTATTCAAATCCGCTAGTGAATGGTAGCATAATCATAACTGCTTTTCACGATTCTACTATTATCAAAAATGAAATTCTCGGAAAAACATCTATTGTCATCACAGGTGACCGCTACGATATCATCGAATATGCCATTCAAAGCAAAGTTCAACTTATTGTAGTTACTGGTGGGCTTAAGATTCCAAATATTCTTATAGAAAAAGCTGCTGTATCTCGAGTGAACATGGTTGTAACCCCTTATGACACGTATTATACTTCAAAATTGATCAATCAGACCAATTATGTGAGTTCCATCATGAAGTCCGACCGATTGATGAAGTTCAAATCAGAAGAATATATGGAGAATTGTAGGGAAATCATCCAAACCTCAAAGCATTCCAAGTTTCCAATTATTGATTCACAAGGGAAATACCTTGGAATTATCGGTAGAACCCATTTCCTTAATCCAAGCAAGAAAAAAGTGATTTTGGTGGATCACAATGAGTATGCACAATCAGCAGAGGGACTCAATGAAGCAGAGGTCCTTGAAATCATAGACCATCACAAACTTGGAGACATCTCAACAGCGTTGCCTATATCCTTTAGAAATGTTCCCGTGGGAAGTACCAACACAATTATTTATCAAATGTATCGGGAAGCTGGTATTGGCATTCCGAAACACATCGCTGGTCTTATGCTTTCAGGGATCATATCGGATACACTTTTTTTA
>JAIOSU010000112.1 GCA_021107455.1 Clostridiales bacterium
GGCTTATGATTATTTCAGTGATGCTGTCTTTTTGGATCTTAACGACACCCATGGCAATACCAAGGATGGCCTGCATATTGCCAACATAAGCGGAACCATTTTAAGTGTATTTGCCGGATTTGCAGGTTTGAGGAGTAGTGACGCTGGACTTAAATTCAGACCTTATGTTCCAAGTGAGTGGGAGGGGTATTCGTTCAAGATGATTTATAAAGGCAGAAATCTTGAAGTAAATGTCAACGACAATTTCGAGATTGTACTTTCAAAGGGTGATGCCCTTGTCGTAACTGTCTTTGATGAGCAATATGAGCTCAGTGTAGAGCATCCCGTCATTAGAGAGCTAGATAAAAAGGAAGTGAACCAATGATCAAAAAATATAAAGGTTTTGTTTTCGATTTGGATGGAGTGCTTACAGAGACCAGCAATGCCCATTTTGAGGCTTGGAGGGAGCTGGCCACCGAAATGGGGTTTGAACTTCCCGGCCATGTCATCGATGAGGTTCGTGGCATATCCAGATTGGAATCACTCGATATAGTACTCAGTTATGATCACAAACCAAAAGAATATTCATATGATGAAAAAGTGGCACTTGCCACCCGAAAAAACAATCTATATCTCGATAAGATCAAAGCCTATTCACAGGCTGATCTTTCAGAAGGCACGATTGAACTGCTTGAACTATTAAAATCGAATCATATCCGAATCGCTCTTGCATCAGCTAGCAACAACGCGCCATTTTTACTTGATGCGATGAAAATTAAACATTATTTTGATGCGGTTGTGGATCCGAAAAGTATATCAAATGGAAAACCCGCACCGGATATTTTCCTTAAAGCATGTGAAATGCTTGATCTTGAACCGCATGAATGTGTAGGTATAGAAGATGCCGAGGCAGGGATTGAAAGCATTAAAAGTGCTGGTCTTTATCCCATCGGGATAGGAAAATTGTCTAATTGTGAGGAAGTGTATCCAGACTTGAAATCATTACTAAGCCATCTCCTATAATCCTATAGATTTCCCACTTTTAAGGGCGTACGGCTTAGCTGTGCGTTCGTTTTTTTTTACTTTTGGACTTGACAAAGATCAAGATGACCTATAGAATCTATTATTGGTAAGCAAAGAATACACTTTTAAATTGGTCCCGTGAGGCCAGAAAGAGGTATGAGATGAATTTGACGTTAATACACAAGGGACCACTAGGTCATGATCAAAATATAAGGGAAGAAGCAATGCCGGAGTGGGGCATTGCCGCTTCCCTTTTTTGTGTGTCCATTCATCGAATACTGATGCTGAAGGAGGCAATATTATGAAAGCAGAACTGATTCTTGAAAACGGCATGAGATTTGATGGAGAAGCATTTGGATACCTGGATTCAAAAGTGGGGGAAGTTGTTTTCAACACAGGTATGACCGGTTACCAAGAGATTCTATCTGACCCGTCCTACTACGGACAGGTCGTGGTGATGACTTTTCCGCTCATTGGAAATTACGGCATCAATTTTGATGACTTTGAGTCGTCATCCCCAAAAGTAAGTGGATTCGTGGTCAGGGAAAAATGTCATGAATCCAGCAACTTCAGAGCTGAAATGGAACTGGACAATTATCTGAGACACCATAAAATCATTGGTATAGAGGGTGTGGACACAAGAGCACTTACAAGAGTGATTAGAAAAAACGGTACAATGAAAGGCGTCATCACTACACTAGCGTTAACAGATGAAGAAGCTCTGAAACATATGAATACTTTGGATTTGTCGGATTCGGTATACAAGGTCACCACGAAGGAAGCTTATGAGCTTTCAGGGGGTTCCAAACGTGTTGCAGTTATGGATTATGGGGTCAAGAAAAGCATCCTTGACCAATTTGTAGAAAGAGGCAGTCATGTCAAGGTGTTTCCAGCGGGTGCCAGTGCAGAGGAAGTCATGGCATTCAACCCGGAACTGGTCTTTCTTTCAAATGGTCCTGGAAATCCATCAGATCTTTCCGAAATCGTTGGTGAAATCAGAAAAATGATTGGCGAGGTACCTATTACTGGCATTTGTCTTGGACATCAGCTCCTAGCCATCGCACTAGGCGGAAGAACGGAACGATTGAAATTCGGTCATAGGGGATGTAATCATCCTGTCAAGGCAGTCAATACGGGTAAAGTAACAATCACATCACAAAATCACGGGTATCACATATCTGAACTGCCAGAATATGTGGAAGCGACCCATATCAGTATGAATGACGGTACTGTGGAAGGTATGAGACATACACTTCTTCCAATCTTCTCGGTTCAGTTTCATCCTGAAGCTTCACCCGGCCCTTGGGACAACTATCACCTTTTCGATCACTTTTTAGCTTATGCCAACTAGGAGGAAAATATGCCACTTAATGAAACCATAAAAAAAGTACTGGTCATCGGATCAGGACCGATTGTCATAGGACAAGCAGCAGAATTTGACTATTCTGGAACCCAAGCGTGCCAAGCACTCAAAGAAGAAAATATTGAAGTTGTTTTGATCAATTCCAATCCTGCAACAATAATGACGGATCAATCGGTTGCAGATCGAATTTATATAGAACCGATCACATCAGAGTTCATTGAGATGATCATCATTGAGGAAAAGCCTGATAGCATACTTGTTGGTATGGGGGGACAAACCGCCCTTAACATGGCGATAGAGCTCAAGGAAAAAGGCATACTTGAAAAGTATGGGATCAATGTTCTTGGTACTCCTATCGAGGGTATCATAAAAGGTGAGGACCGCGAACAATTTAAAATGGTCATGAATGAAATTGGAGAGCCCGTTGTGGAATCTGCTATCATCAAGAGTGTTGCGGAAGGACTTGAATTTGCAGGTTCCACAGGTTATCCTCTGATCATAAGACCGGCTTATACTCTCGGGGGTACTGGTGGAGGGATAGCGGATGATGAAACGTCACTGATAGAAATATTGAACTCAGGACTTAATGCAAGTCCGGTCCATCAAGTGCTTCTTGAAAGAAGCATAAAAGGATGGAAAGAAGTGGAATACGAAGTGATGCGTGATGCCATGGGCAACAAGATATCTGTGTGTAACATGGAAAATCTGGATCCCGTGGGTATTCACACTGGAGACAGCATTGTGGTGGCACCAAGCCAGACGCTATCAGACAAAGAGTACCAATTGCTTAGGCAGTCGGCTTTAAATATCATTGAAGCCATCGGTATAGAAGGGGGATGCAATGTACAGTTCGCACTCAATCCTCTCAGTTTTGAATATGCGGTCATTGAAATCAACCCTCGTGTGAGCAGATCATCAGCGCTGGCGTCCAAAGCGACAGGTTATCCTATTGCGAAAGTCGCTGCGAAAATAGCACTTGGGTATGGTCTTGATGAAATTAAGAATGATGTCACAGGAGTGACGATGGCTTGTTTTGAACCGAGTCTAGATTATGTGGTGGTCAAATTGCCACGACTCCCTTTTGATAAATTCACAACAGCAAATAAACTTCTCGGGACAAAAATGATGGCCACTGGTGAAACGATGTCCATCGGTGCAAATTTTGAAGCTGCACTTCTTAAAGGGATTCGTTCACTTGAACTCAATATCCACACACTGAAAATGGACAAGTTTGAAACAGTATCAGTGGATTATCTCAAGGAAAGTGCCAAAAATGCAGATGATGAAAGATTGTTCGTTCTGGCAGAACTCCTAAGACGGGATTACAGAATTGACAAGATTGTTGAAATCACTGGCATAGACAAATGGTTCATCGATAAAATCAATGTTTTGGTGAGCATGGAAAGAAAGCTGGAGTCTATATCACTCGATGATCTCAATGAGAATATTTTGAGAACTTACAAGAAAAAGGGGTTTTCAGATGAGGGCATCTCCGGTCTCATGAAAGTGGATTCAAGTGAAATCAAAGAACTGAGAACCGCATGGTCAATCATTCCGAGTTATCAGATGGTGGATACGTGTGGTGGCGAGTTTGATGCGGTTTCCACATACTTTTATTCCACTTATGAAAAGTATGATGAGGTGGAAGTATCCGATAGGCCGAAAGTGATCGTTATTGGCTCGGGTCCGATTAGGATCGGTCAAGGGATTGAATTTGATTATGCGTCAGTCCATACAGTAAAAACATTGAAAAAGCTTGGATACGAGACTATAATGATCAACAACAATCCTGAAACAGTCAGTACAGATTTCAACATCTCGGACAAACTTTATTTTGAGCCTTTGACAGAGGAAGATGTCATGCATGTCATTGAAAAAGAGAACCCTTTGGGAGTGATGCTTCAATTTGGTGGACAGACCGCCATAAAACTCTCATCATATCTATCGAAAAACAATGTGCATATCTTTGGTATCACTGAAGAAATAATCAATAGAACTGAAAATAGGGAAGAATTTGATGCTTTCTTGGAATCAATAGGCGTCAGCAGACCAAAAGGTGTGATACTAAGCGACAAGCGACAAGGACTGGAACATATAGAATCCATTGGTTTTCCAGTGATTGTCAGGCCAAGTTTCGTACTTGGTGGTCAAGGCATGAAGATTTGCTACAATCAAAATATGCTTGATCAGGCACTCGATGCCATCTTTATACGCGATTATTCAGGTTTCGTTTGGATGGACGAGTTCATAGATGGACAAGAGGTGGAAGTGGATGCCATTTCAGATGGTACGTCGGTTTTGATTCCAGGAATCATGGAGCATCTTGAAAGAACCGGAGTCCATTCGGGGGACAGCATGACTGTTTATCCAGCACAAACCTTGAGTGAAACGGCAATTGAAAAGATAGTTGAGACTACTGAAAAGATTGCTCTTAAGCTTGGAATAAAAGGGGTCATCAATATTCAGTACGTCCTTAGAGGAGATGAACTTGATGTCATTGAGGTCAACCCGAGAGCCTCAAGAACTGTCCCATACATCTCAAAAGTCAGTGGTGTGCCTATCGTGGAGTATGCCACAAGAGCAGCAATGGGAGAATCCTTTGTGGAAATGGATCTCAAAGCCGGATTGGTACCATCTGGCAGTAGGATAGCTGTTAAAATGCCTGTATTCTCAACGCAAAAGTTCACAGGGGTAGACGGTGCAGTAGGACCTGAAATGAAATCGACGGGTGAAGTGCTTGGTATAGGTAATACTCTTGAAGAAGCACTCTATAAAGGTTTTATCTCAGTCAATGCGCTCAAAGGAAATGAAAAACCGAATATTCTGATGTCACTAAGTGACGTCACAAAAGCTGTACTCCCTGAACTATTGTCAAGCAATTCGCTTGATCATTTCAATCTCTTTGCTACACCAGGAACAGCAAGTATTTTGAATGAGCTTGGGATATTAGAGGTAAATGTGATAAAAAAATGTGAGGATTTAAACCAGACTCATTTCGATATAGTCATCAACACGGTGACGATGGGAAGCAATATGGAACGATATGGCTATTCCATCAGGGAAAATGCACTTAAGAGAAATATTCCATTATTTACTTCATTTGAGACTTTTAAGGCTTGGCTTAAAGCGTATTCATTCGATTCGGAACAGAAAAAATTATACGTTTTATAAACCCTTGTCATATTTATGCCATAATTTCACCATATAATGGATATGTAATCAACACTATATGAGGAAAAGGAGTGAATTTTATGAAAAAGATTTTATTGTTATTAGTGGTAGGGGTATTGGTTGTAGGTTCAATGACGACTGCGTTTGCAGCACCAGGTTATATGATGTGGGGCAATGATACTGATTTCGACATGAGAACCGCTACGCTTGAAGAGAGAATTGATTTTATGCAAGAGCAAGTCGATAAGGGATATTTGACTCAGGAAGATGCTGACTGGATGATCAATAGAATGAAGGCTCAGGAAGAAGCTGGTTTTGTCAGAGGTACTGGCAGAGGCTTTGGTAGAGGCTTTGGTGCTTGCCATGGCAACGGATGGGGTCAATAAAACATCATGTGGAGGGCATGACTTGCGAGCACTGTGAAAACAGTGTCAAGCAAGCTCTCAAAGGCATGAAAAAAATTAATAATTTGAAAGTAGATCATGTGAAAGGCACACTGAGTTATGACTCAGAAGTGGATTACAGTTCTGAAATTGTAAGAAGGCTGTCTTCAACTCCATATAAGATTGTTGCAAAAAAAGAAGTCATACAGAAAACGACTCAGTTTACTTTAATCATGATCCTGATTTTAGCGTTCGGTGGAATCTTATACAACAAGTTTTCATTGAGCGCTTTTTCCACAGAAATTGGACTTACAGGAGCCTTTATATTTGGTCTGATCACCAGTTTTCATTGCATGGGTATGTGTGGAGGCATTGCGGTAACGCAGATTCAATCCGAAGTACCTTCACAAAACATTACAAAGTCATTGATATACAATTTCTCAAGAATTATGACTTATGCTTTGATTGGTGGTACGATTGGTGCCATAGGCCAAGGTCTTTCGCTATCTTTTCAAACAAGAGGAATGATATTTCTGGGCATAGGTGGATTTATGCTGGTGATGGGTGCTAAAAACATTGGACTCATCAAACTGAGAATTCCTGTCCTGAAAGTTGGGTTATCAAAAAAAGGTAGTAAACATTCTTCAGTGATCACTGGTGTTTTAAACGGATTCATGCCATGTGGACCTCTACAGACCATGCAAGTTATCGCGCTATCCACGATGAGTTTCATGGGTGGTTTTACTATGATGCTTGCATATGGACTGGGTACTGTGCCCATGATGTTTCTCTTTGCAAATGTAGGGAGTTTGATCGGGAAAAAGTATCATGGACAACTTGTGAAGGCTAGTGGCATACTTGTCATTGTTATGGCAATGTCAGTAATCGGTCAAGGAGTAAATTCACTTGGAATTACTGCGCCGGTTGTTGAATCAAATTCGGTAAGCTACGCCACAGTTGTTGATGGTGTTCAGATCGTCAACATGGAAATAAATGGGTATTATGACATTTCAGATGTGAAAGTCAAAAAGGATATGCCTGTCAGAATTGTCATGAATGCCACTCGATTGAACGGATGCATTGATACAATCACGATTCCTGAATATAATCTGGCCAAAGGTCTCGTCCTAGGGGAGAATATAATGGAATTTACACCGACCAGTTCTGGCGATCTCAGATTGACATGCTGGATGTCGATGGTATCTACATCACTTGAAGTGACAGAATAAAAAATGGAAGTTGTCGACTGTTGACAACTTCCATTTTATTATTCTGATTTAAGCCGAGCACCATAAGGGGTAAGGCTTATCAATCACTTCCAACGTTTATACTGGACTGGAGTGTAGTCGATTTCTACACCTAATGCAGCTGCGGCTTTTATTGGAAAATAGGGATCGATCAAAAGTTGTCTTCCCAAGAATATTAAATCGGCACGTTCATTTTTGATGACTTCCTCAGCCATTTCAACAGTTTTAATACGCCCTCCTGCCACAACTTTGTAACCAGTAATATCTTTGACGGTTTCAGCCATTTTGAGTTGATAACCATCATATGAACGGACCCCGGCAGGGATGACGCCGCCAGAACTGACATCTATGCTATCGATATCGAGATCAGCTAGGGTCTTCAGTGCTGCAGCAATTTTTTCAGGTGTATTGCCTTTTAGATCATAATCACTGGCTGATACTCTGATTTGAAGAGGTTTGTCATTTGGCCATGATTTTCTGACAGCATCCACTATTCGGCGTAGAAAAAGAGTTCCGAACTGATGGTGATATCCATAGTCATCCGTTCTTTTGTTTGTGAGTGGAGATAGGAAAGTGTTGATAAGATAACCATGTGCCCCGTGAATTTCTATGAGGTCGAATCCAGCTTTCGCAGCCCTTTCTGCTCCGATGCCGAAAGCTTGTACTACTTCATCAATGGTATCGAGATCCATCGCTTCAGGTAGTTTGTAATTGATATCGGATTCATCGAAGTGAATAGCGGATGCCGCGATTACCGACTCGTCTTTGACAACACATTTTCGACCTGCGTGGGCCAGTTGGATTCCCGCTTTAGCCCCGTGTTTTTTTATTTTTCTCACGATGGTCTTCAGTCCATCCAAATGTGAATCATTCCAAATTCCAAGGTCATTTTCTGAGATGCGTCCTCTGCTTTCCACGGCGGTTGCTTCAATGATTACTAGCCCGACGCCACCAATTGACCGCGTTTCATAGTGTGTATAGTGCCATTCGTTGGCATTGCCATCCAGATCGGCACTATACATGCACATCGGAGCCATAACGATGCGGTTTCTAAGTTTCAGGTTTTTTATTGTGATTTCCTCAAAAAGTGTTTTCATAAGCCCTCCATTATTATTTCATTTCTTCAAGTATACCAAATTGTTCGTGGGACTAAACATTTTTTCTTGGTAGTTCATCTAAAAAATGCTAAAATTGTAGTATCAAAATATTTTTTTATGGAGGTTTTATGAAAAATCATCAAAAAGAACTTGAAAAATATGCTGATTTGGCTGTGAACGTCGGAATCAATCTGAAACCAAACGAAGGTCTGATCATAGGTGGAAATGTTTCCGGACTGCCACTTGCCAGAGAAATCATGAAAAAGGCTTATGCCGCTGGTGCCAAGCATGTGGAATTCATGCTGGGGGATGACGAAATGGTGCTTGCGCGTTATGAAAATGCCAAGGACTATGTCTTTGAAAACTATCCTGAATGGAAAGTCAATATGTTGATTGCAATGTATGAGGACAATTATCATCATTTGTTCATCTCTGCTCCAAATCCGGAATTATTGAAAGACATACCTGGTGACACGGTGGCCAAAGATCAAAAAACTGCATCAATGGCAATGGCGCCGGCAATGAAATATAGAATGACAGGCCAGACCAAATGGTCCATAGTAGCAGTTCCATCTCCGGACTGGGCTCTTAGTGTGTTTCCTGAAATGGATGTCCATAATGCAATTGACGCATTATGGGAGAAAATTTTCGATGCGACAAGAGTAAGTGAGAACGATCCAGTTGAAGCTTGGAAAAAACACGATATGAATCTCAAGAAATACAAAAATTATTTGAATGAAAAGCAATTTGAGAAAATAGTGCTTAAAGCTCCGGGGACCGATCTTGAGATTTATCTTGCAGATGAACATTATTGGATGGGTGGATCCAAGAAGAGTCTTGGTGGAGATGATTTTGTAGCAAATATTCCAACAGAAGAAGTGTTTACTACTCCTCATAGATTGAAAGTCAACGGAACACTTAAAGCAACTAAGCCACTAAGTTTAAACGGAAAGCTCGTCGATGATTTCGGTTTTACCTTCAAGGATGGACAAGTAGTGGATTTCTATGCTGGCAAGGGGAAAGATGTTCTGGAAAGATTAATGAACAATGACGATGGAGCAAAGTATCTTGGTGAGATTGCTCTCGTACAAGATGATTCTCCAATTTCAAATACGGGAATTCTGTTCAACAACACTTTATTCGATGAAAATGCTTCAGTGCACTTGGCGCTAGGTAGAGCTTATGCTTACGCGATGCAAAACGGTTCTGACCTGACTCAGGAAGAACTTGAGGCAAAAGGTGCGAATTTCAGTTTGATTCACGTGGACTTTATGGTGGGTGGACCTGAAATGGAAATCACTGCTTTTGAAAAAGA
>JAIOSU010000013.1 GCA_021107455.1 Clostridiales bacterium
GACTATAGTGAGTGGATTAATTATATTGAACAAGTTGAAAAAGGGCTTGTTGCAGAGAGAGTAGCCTCTAGTACATATTTTGCAGTGAATACTTCATCTAATATCATTGTTGGAATCATTGATATTAGACATGCTTTACCTAAAGAACACTTCTATAGTGGTCACATTGGATATTCTGTACGTCCAAGTGAGAGAAAAAAGGGATACGGTACAGAAATTTTGAGACTCGGACTAGAGAAAGTAAAAAAACTGAATATTAATCCGATATTGGTAGTTTGTAGTAAATCAAATGTAGCCTCACGAAAAGTAATTGAAAACAACAAAGGAAATTTTGAAAAAGAAATGCTGATCGATGGTGAAACAGATTTGGTATATTGGATTGAATTATAGATATTTAGAGGTGAATAAATGAGATATAAATTTGTTAACATGAATGAGAAATATGCTAATATAATACGGAAATGGGAATATGAAGGCGAATACTCAATTTACAATTATGCTAATTCCAAGAGTTTGCTTGAACCAGCTAATTGGGAGCATATATATGCTATATTGGATGATAATAATGATTTAGTTGGTGAAGTGACATTTTATAAGAATGAATCTGATGACCTGTTTTACGGACAAGGTATGAGACCAGATTTAACTGGAAAAGGATATGGTGCTGAATTAATAAAACAAGCTTTGAAGTTTGGAATAAGCAAATATAATTATAAACGAGAATGTATTTTTTTAGATGTTCTTACTTTTAACAAACGAGCAATAAAGGTTTATGAAAAGTGTGGATTTCGAGTGGATAGTAGATATAGTGAAGAATATGAAGGCGTTAAATATGATTTTATAAGAATGTTTTTTAGTATCTGATTCTACAAAGGAGCCAGAAATGAAGATTATAAGTTTATCATTTGACATGGATCAATATATTGAGCAAGCTGCAGAACTTCTAATGGAGAGTTTTGAGCACTCATGGAATACGATTGAAGAGGCGACTTTGGAAGTGAAAGAATCTCTAGGTGACGATAGAATAAGCAGAATATCAGTAAACGACCAAGGTGATTTAATCGGATGGATTGGAGGCGTCAGAAGTTATGACGGCAATGTATGGGAGATGCATCCTTTAGTTGTGAGTAAAGATTGGCGTGGTAAGGGAATTGGAAGATTGCTTGTTGAAGATTTTGAGAGTATTGTTGCTGAAAAAGGTGGGATCACTGTTCTTCTTGGTACTGATGACGAAGATAATAAAACAACAATTGGCGGGATAGACTTGTATCCTGATTTATATGAGAACATGCAAAATGTTAGAAATTTAAAGAATCATCCATATGAGTTCTATCAGAAAGTTGGATATAAAATTGTTGGCTTAATTCCAGATGCCAATGGGTTTGGACGACCAGACATTCTAATGGCAAAGCGGGTAAAGGAGATCTGAAATGCATTTCACCATTAAAGAAATGAATGAGAATCACGCCAAGGAGATCTCTACGTGGACATACAAAGAACCGTATAACATCTATGATGGTGATGATAGTGAGGAGTTCACAAAAGAACTGATGGATGGTTCCTACTTTTCGGTAGTTGACGAAAATTCGGATCTTATTGGATATTATTGCTATGGTGAATCAGCGCAAGTGCCAGCCGGTAAACTCTGTGGTGTATATGCCCAGGAATTGCTGGATGTGGGGCTTGGAATGAGACCTGATTTATGTGGTAAAGGCAACGGGTATGATTTTTTTGTCAATGGATTGAAGTTTGCTCAAAGCAAATATTCTTCAAAGAAGTTTCGATTAACAGTAGCTGCGTTTAACGAAAGGGCAATTAAGTTATATGAGAAAATTGGTTTTGTAAAGACAGATACATTTGTAAGGGCGCATTCTGAGGAGGATTCTACCTTTCAAGTTATGGTGCTTGAAATTTGATTTGTGGTTGAACAAGGAGGTCAAAATGGCAATCAGAGAAATTTTATTATTAGGAAATGAGAGATTATATGACGTTTCTATTGAAGTGAAGAAAGAAGAACTGGACTATGTCAAAGAAGTTGTTGAGGATTTGCACGATACTTTGATGAATTTTAGAAAGGAATACGGTGCAGGTAGAGCAATTGCATCACCTCAAATTGATGTATTTAAGAGAATTATATACATGAATATAGATAAGGCAATTGTTTTCATTAATCCCAGACTCGAATTTATTGGAGATGAAAAGATAGAAGTGTTAGATGATTGTATGAGTTTCCCGAATTTAAAAGTGAAAGTGTTAAGATATAAAAAGTGTAGGATATATTATAAAGATTTATTATGGAATGATTGTGCTATGGACATGTCTGATGATCTATCAGAACTTATACAACATGAATATGATCATTTAGATGGCATCTTGGCAGTGCAAAGAGCAATTGATAATAAATCATTTGTAGTGGAAAAATAGAAAGGAATACATATTTTGAATTCAGCAGTTTTTTCTACGAGAAAAGCAATATTTGCTATATTTTTAGGAATTTCAATACTGGGATTTTCACAGGGAATCAGTAACCTTATTTATGGATTGTCACTGCCACTAAGTATTAAGGCAAGTGCTACAGTCCATGGAATTTGGAACATAATTATGATAGCTCTTACAATTTTATCTATGAGGAAAAAATATGAAAATAAACAACAATATCATTAAGCATTATTTGAAAAATGTTCTATTCATCAATGGGACAGCATATGCAGGAAAGTCGACAATGGTATCTTTATTAGCAGAAAAATATGGATTGATTGAGTGTGGAGAAAACTATCATTTCAAATTTGCCGGTGAAATCGTGAATGTGGAGAACCAACCCAACATGTGCTATTTTCAAACGATGAAAGATTGGCAAGAGTTTGTAAATCGAACACCTGATGAATATGAAAAATGGATTTCTGGAGTTGAACGTGAAGTTGCTGAGCTTGAGGTTGTAGAATTGATCCGTATGTCACAAAATCAAAAGGTGATTGTAGACACTAATATATCAATTGATATTTTACGTGAAATTGCAGATTATCATCAAGTGGCAATAATGTTGACATCGCATGTTGTATCAGAAGAGAAGTTTTTTGACCGTAAGGACGCTGACAAGGCTTTTTTAAAAGAAAAAATCCTAGAGGCTGAGGATCCGGAAAAAACCATGGCCAATTTCAAATCCTGTATTGCTAGAGTCAACAGCAAGGAAAAATATGATGATTATTTGAATAGTGGATTTTTCACATTGATAAGAAATGATACAGATGTGGACACTAAAGCTGAAATATTAGACATTCTAGCGACTCATTTCAAACTTAAATCCACATAAATTCCCTACTTTGAAAAATATTTGTGAACTTTTATATATAACTATACTATTTTAGTCGGAATTATATTATAATCAACTTATTAACGGAGGTGAATGTATGTATATTGCTACTAATCAAGAAACGTGCGATAAAATTAGCGAAATTTTATCAGCTCAAGCTGATAAGCCACAAAACATCAGAGTTTTCATCGCAGGAATGGGTTGCAGTGGTCCTAGCTTTGGATTAGGTCTTGACAACATTAATGAAGAAGATTTTACAGAGACAATCAATGGCGTAAACTTTGTTTTAGAGAAATCTGTGTTTGATACAGTTGGAGAAATCAAAGTGGAATGGGTTGGAAACGGATATTCTGTTCAACCGGTTACAGTTGCACCATCAGCATGTGGTTCATGCTCAAGCTGCGGCTAAATTGAATGTGAAAAAAGAAACGATATGTTAACGTTGCATATCGTTTTATTTTGGGTATAAACCAAAGAGAGTATCATTAAGTGAACAATTGGAGGGAAAAGCATGTATTTTAAAGTAGATGAAGATACTGTTAATCGTATTCAAGGGGTGCTTGAACAACAAGCGGATAAACCACAAAACCTCAGAGTTTACATTGCAGGCATGGGCTGAGGTGGCCCAAGCTTTGGTCTAGGTCTAGACCAATCAAAAGAAGATGACGTTGAAGAAAAAATCGGAAACGTGAACTTCATCATGGAAAAATATTTGGCTGAGACATTTGGTCAAGTAGAAGTAAAATGGAATGGATATAGTTATTCTGTTGGTCCTGTAACGGGCGGCGGGTCAAACTGTTAAATCAATGAAATGAAAAAAGGCATTTCCTCGCGATTAGATCTCGTGTAGGAAACGCCTTATTTTTTTATCTATTTTCCAGATTTGTGAATTTGAAAACGTTTGAACTGATCGGACCAACTTTGACCAAATGATAAGTCTCAGGGGTGATGATCTCGGGTTCAACAAGACGACCATTTTCATCAAAGATTCGTTCGATTTTGATATTCTTCATTTTTGGTAAATCTGTAGGATGGTCTTCTCTTGAAAAACACATATGTGTCAACAATTCATGAATGGATAAGATCAAAGGTTCATGCGAAGGGTTATGGACCACCAACATGCAGTCAAAACCCTCATCCTCATCTTGATTGATCGTGTAGACCACCGCATCCTTGATCAAGTCATCAAAAGGTGCATCTTTCACAAAATAGAGCCTTGAACGGACTTCTTTTGCTGATTTCATCCTGAGACACGAAAAATCTTTTCTAAGTTGAATCAAATCCTTTACATAATTATAAAAACCGTAATATTTTTTCTTATTCTCCCAATTGATTGCATTGATGGCGAGGGATGAATTGTAGGTGTTGTGATGTCCTTGCTTATTTCTTAAGAATTCATTGCCCGCATGGAAAAATGGGACGCCTTGCGCCATAAACAATATACTGAAAGCAAGTTTATTGAGTCTGATTAGTGTTTCTTCATTTGCACTAGGGCTCACTTTTTTTATTTTGTCCCATAGAATCAAATTGTCATGGGAGTTGAAATAGTTGATGGATTCACATGGCTCGGTCGCGAAGCCAATATGGGCATCATCAAAAGGTATGGAACCTGCAATCCCAATAGCCAAACTATGGACAGAATCCTTGTTACCGTGGATAAATCCTAGTTCAAAGCCATCATTGTCTCCTTTGATGGCGTTTCTGAAATCGTCATTGAATAATGCAAAACCCTTATTGCCCTGAGAGCCTTTATAGACACGCTTGTTTTCCGGCAAAGTGGAGAGACCACCAGTCCAAGGTTCACCGTAAATCAAAATTTCCGGGTTGTCTTTTCTCAGTTCAGTTTCAATCAGAGTTGCTGTTTCAATGTCCATGAGTCCCATCAGGTCGAATCTGAATCCATCAATATGGTATTCTTTCATCCAGTAGATCAGTGAATCCAAAATGAACTTTCTGGCCATTGGATTTTCACTGGCGAACTCATTGCCACAACCGGAACCGTTTGAGAAATGGCCATCTGGAGTCATGCGATAATAATAATTTGGTACAAGGACATTGAAGTTGGCGTATTGGCTTCTGTATGTGTGATTGTACACGACGTCAAGTACGACTTTGATGCCTGCCTTGTGCATGGCCATGACGGCTTCCTTCAGTTCTTTTACCCTGGAGATTGGATTGTCTGGATCAGTTGAGTAACAGCCTTCAGGGAGGTTGTAGTGTTCTGGA
>JAIOSU010000134.1 GCA_021107455.1 Clostridiales bacterium
AAATAATGAAGTTAGTTATCGTGATATATTCACTAGTGTGATTGGCGTTGTCATTGACGGTTATAGATTAAGATAACATTTAATATTTTCATACAAAAAAACACCCTCTATTTTAAGCTAAAAAAGCAGAGGGTGTATGAAAATTTTTGTTTGTTTTTTTGTGAATTACTTCGATTTTTTCTGCAATACATTCATTTGCATTTCTTGTGTAGCAAGGAACTAATCGCAACTTTCCCAAGGGGAAAGTTAAACGATTAGGTAGCTTGCCTCTGACCATAGCAGTCAGAGAAAATATTTTACTCATAATCATGACCGTATTAAATTATAAACCAGCTCTATCAAGTAAAACATCTTTCTAATAACGATGTCGGAAAACAAACACTCTTAAGCTACTTAATGATTGTGTCATTGACAGATATCTCATCTGTGTTACTAAATATTTTTCATAAACTTATTGTAGTCACGTTGAATCTTATAGCTATAGATGACATAAATTATAATCATAATAGGTAATGCATATATAAACAAGCCTCTAAACAGTGCAAAAGGAGTTTCAATCCAAAATGCTGACCAAAAAGCACTTCCACTCATATCCCATAAATCAGTTGTCAAATATAGTTTCTTAGGATTAATAAGTGCTGATATTGTTATACTTCCTTGTGATAATAAAACAATGAACATAACCAAAGCAATTGCTATTGATTGTCTGAGCATTTTTCGTATTCTCAGAATTCTATCTCGTTGTGAATTCTCATCCGAGAAAAGCTCGTTTTCCTTTTCATTGTCTTCATGGAAAAAGTACTGAGAACCAGAGCTTTTATCTCCAGCAATATGTTTCCATCCATAATCTTCGTGCATTGTCACGTACACATCAAAATCTTCTTGCTTTGAAAATATCCTATAATCCATTTTCAGATTATAGGATTTCTTTTCAACTTCTTTAAATGTATAGCATAAACCAATTTTTTCTATAAGCCATCCATTATCTGCCATTTCTTGTATCCACTTTTCTTCTTTTAATGTATTTAAAAAAACTCTATATTTCTTCATTATATCCTCCTGTTATCATTGTAACTTCGTCATTTGAATCATATGATCCATTCTTTCAGTATCCAGTCTTAGTATTTTGTTGCCGAGTTCTGTACGCGCATACACTTTTCTTCTTTTGTCATCACTAGGGACTGATTTAATGTACTTCAATTTGAGTAAATTATCAATTGCGCCATATAAAGTTCCAGCTGCAATCCTTACGTCACCATTGGACAGCTCCTCAACTTCTTGCATAATCAAATACCCATGCATCGGTTCCTTAAGTGCTAACAAAATATAGAAAACTGTTTCAGTTAACGGTAAACTTTTATTTCTTTTCATCATTTTCTCCTTGCCATTCACATTATACAGTTGAACTATATATCTATATTATATACAGTTTAACTGTATATGTCAACTGTATATTCAAACTGCTTTATGACTCCACTAGACTGAGCATAGAATAATAGAGATTAGAAAACTATTTCATACACTAAGCCCATCATAAATACGCCCAATTAATCGATAATCTAGCATAAGTGCTAATGATTTTGTTACCGGAAATAGCACCATTAGATAACGGAGTCAGACACCAAAGCTGAATCACATTTCATTCAAATGATATTATGAAAAAAAATCAAGCCTCAACAAAAAAAATCTTCGTCAAAACTTGATTCTACACCGCTTGGTACCGGGTATGATTTCATCCAAATAACAATTTCGATGCCTACAACAGTTCAAAACACTATACCCTTTATCGAGTTACCGCCGTTACTGCCGTGTTGGTACCGCATACCAAACTCATCTGAATAACAATTTCAATGCCTACAAGCGTTCAAAACACAATAAACTTTTTCGAGTTACCGCCATTATCGCCGGGTTGGTATGTGGTACCCACAGTTCCCTTATTAAGTTCTATTAATAGCTTTGTAACAATGCCTCCGCCATTCTTCTTTCTTGCATGCTTCTGACGTATAAGTGAATTGCCAAACAAAGAGAGAAATAATGACGTTAGACTTTGCTGCCCATCCAGTATAGCTGTGTCGGTTAAATCAACATTGATATTGCTTAATTCATAATTCACACTATCTGCCTGCTTTCGACTATCAAAAGTAACCTCATTTAAGAAAATTACAAAAATATGTATCCCATGTCACATTGTCATCATCAACATGCCAAAATAGAAATGTAGCAATTGGATAATCAAGCAAAATGGAGTCCCAGAGCTTCTCAACCTGTTCCATACTCCAAACGTATTGCCTTTGAAATGCAGGCATAACATATTTACCATTCTTTATGTTCTGCAATGCATCATAAATACTTATTCCATCATCAACTAACACACTCATTTTTATTCCTCCCCCAATACTTAAGCTAGATTTATTAATCCTGATTATTGACTTAACGACATCTACATTTACATCCAAATATTATTTCCATCTTTCTAAATTAATCTTCTGTTGCTTTTCCAATAACCAAAACATTGTCTCTCATTAATTTTTTCATCTCTTTTACTTCAATTAATCCCAATAACGAACCTTCAGATAAATCATAGTTGATATTGTGTCATGACAATTAGAAACAGTTGCCAATAAATCAATTGGTGTGATATGAATAAAAGAACTTTTATCTTTCAAAAGACTTTTCCATATTGTATGAATATTATCTCCTTGAAAATATGGTGAAGTCACTCGATTAATTAAATTTACATTTTCATTTGGTACGACATGAATGTGCTTATACGATGAAACTTCATACTCACGGTTTTTCATGATTTGATCTGCTAATAGTGTTTGACGCATTAACTGATAGAAGGGTTCAAAATAGAAAGCTTTAACATCGGGTATCAAATTAAATGGAGAATCTTTATCTTGAATCAAATGATCATAAACTTTTGCACGCTCTGGAATATATAAATCTACTTGAGAATATTCTTCAGTGTATTTCCATTCAATGAAATACATACGATAACTATAGTCATTAAGTTTACCTAGCATGACAGCGTCAATAGAAGTACAATTAGCGCCTCTTGAAAATCCTTTTTCATGTAAATATTTCTTTTTTCCAATGAATTCAAATTCAACATAGCCTTCATCGATCACGACCGCTTCTTTCACTTCGTCGTCCATTCTCTTAATAATCGTTGTTGCGATGTCCTTCCTCATACGTGCGAAATAAAGATGATTGACACACGCTACTTGTGAAGACAGTATGTGTCCCGTAGGATCATTGTTTGTACCTTTCCACCAAGCGATATTATTCCTTTTAAAATAATCTACCACATCATACCTAATACCTTCCCAAAGATTCAAAACTGGATTTTGTAGAACAAATTCTCGTTCTTTACCAAAAAAAATACCTTTTCCTGGATCATGAAATAATTGATCTCTTAACGCTATCGATCGTTCTCTTTGCAATTCTCTATATTTCATCCATCCTTTTGTATGATTGTTCTAAAAAGAAAAATCATACTCTCCCTTCTTTTCTCATAGTTTAAAAAGAGAATCAAAACGATGAAAAAGATCACCTCTTTTTAGTATTCAAGTTCCATCGCTCCAGATTCATTCTTTGCTTGAATTGCTTTTATTATTCTAAATAATACCTAATTCTTATTGTTGAACTTTTCCCACTTGGAGTCGTGTGAATCACTACATCCTTTTCATTCATCAATTGATACATCGCACTACAAACCGAAGGCATCTTGTTAGACAAATTCATCTGCTTATGAATCTCTCCTGATACAATCTCAACATACTCTTGACCTTCACGTTTCGAACTTTCAAAAACACTCAATATAAAGATCTTGATATCTGAAGTTGACACTCTTCCACTTTCAATCACCAATTTCTTTTTAGGCATTTTCTTTTCAACGATATCAATTGTATGAACATCCTTTTTAAAAAATGATGCTTCATTCATAATGAATGACTTCAATTCTTGTAACTCTCTCAGATTGAGTCTATTATCCTTCAATCCTTGAGTATTCCATAACCCACTTAATGCAATTTCTGGTTTGGGACTATGACGACCAAGCCAGTTTATGGAGCTTATGAAATCCTCATCATGATTGAGTGTCGCAATCAAAGCACCTTCAATGTCGAGTCTGTCTTTCTTACTTTTAACTGGTATGCATGCAAAAGTAATATTACTCCTCAAATACTCAGAAACAAGCATCTCTATTTCCTTTTTGACCGATATGTATTGTCCATACAAATATTGATTTTTTATTTCAGGTTTTGACCAGTTTAATGACCATATATTTTCAAAAGAATGATTATTCTGATGTAAGATTGAAAGGCCTATGTTTTTTCTCAGAATACTGCCATCTTTATTCTCACTTTTGAAATGGTCTTTTAATCGTTTCTTCAGACGCTCGTCGGCTTGATGCGTTCCAATCCTCACAATTCGATCCATATCATAGAACTTTTCTCCTGATTCAAACATAATATAGATGCCATTTTCAAAAGGAATCTTATCGATTTCCTTCCAGTCATACCTTGGTAGATTGGTCATCCAATCATGAATCATCAAACTTGTCGCATGATCAGTTTGTAGTGTTGAATTCGAACCAATCAATTCTTTAAGCTTTGGAATCCACCTGCCCATACTTTGTCCTTCCAGTGGCAATGTATGATGCTTTAATGCCGGAATTATAAATTCATTGTATGCCCGTCCAGCAATAATGATAAATTCATCAGAATCTAATGAATGTTTCTCAGCTAATGATTTAATCACATGCTCAGACCAAACTCTTTTTTCTTCAGTAGACTTATTGTTCATAGTCACATTATAGGGCTCAATCACATTGTCTTCTTCAAGGAGCCCATATTTAGCTGATAAAACGTACACAACATCTGCAACTTGTTTCGCATATTGATATGCCAAAGAAAACCTTGGACTTGGTGTGTACATTTCTGATGCCTTACACGAATAAGATTTTTTACTGGAGGTACATGAAATCAAAGCAATTTTCATCTGATCACCTTCCTCTTTTGATAGTCATGTTGCACAAAATGCACTGAATATGCCTGCATAATCAAATTCAGCTTCCACTATTTTTAGTATAGCACTTTGTTTTGTAAGAATATTCTGCAAATTGAATAAAAAAATAAAGATCTCAAGAAAATTATGAGATCTTTTAACGCAGTCACAGCCGAATTAGTACTTGATGCCCACAGTATTGCAACAACTGCTACATTGATACTGAGGGTGAGTCGCATTAAAGTTATTAACTTAAATACATTCCACTTCACAAAATCAAATTAATTATCTAAATGGGAAATAGAACTCATCATAATAGAAAACGATTAATGTCATCAATACATTCAATGGCTTCTAAATAAAGGAATGCCTTTGGCATTCAATTCCAATTCAGACATAATGGCAATTTGAGTGAGTGCTGATCAGTACATAGTTATTGCCGTTACCGCCGTATTGGTACCGCATACTAAATTCATCCGAATAACAATTCCAATGCCTACAAGCGTTCAAAACACTATACAC
Source organism: Clostridiales bacterium (assembly GCA_021107455.1). Taxonomy (GTDB): domain Bacteria; phylum Bacillota; class Clostridia; order Peptostreptococcales; family Acidaminobacteraceae; genus Fusibacter_D. Next base: position 5,533 of record JAIOSU010000134.1, read on the forward strand.
TTTTTCGAGTTACCGCCGTTACCGCCGCGTTGGTATGTGGTACCCACAGTTCCAATCATGAATCATCAAACTTGTCGCATGATCAGTTTGTAGCATTGAGTTAGAACCAATCAATTCTTTAAGCTTTGGAATCCACCTGCCCATACTTTGGCCTTCCAGTGGCAATGTATGATGCTTTAATACTGGAATTATAAATTCATTGTATGCCCGCCCAGCAATAATGATAAATTCATCAGAATCTAATGAATGTCTCTCAGCTAATGATTCAATCACAAGCTCAGACCAAACTCTTCGTTCTTCAGTAGACTTATTGTTCATCGTCACATTATACGGCTCAATCACATCGTCTTCTTCAAGGAGCCCATATTTAGCTGATAAAACGTACACAACATCTGCAACTTGTTTCGCATATTGATA
>JAIOSU010000116.1 GCA_021107455.1 Clostridiales bacterium
ATCCAGTGTTCCATGGAAAACGCATAGCCATCTTTATTGAGTCTTTTGGTTTCAATCGGCAATCCATAAGCGGTTATATATTCACTCCAAGTCTGTCCCGATAAAGGGTCGGTTTCAAACCACTTGGGTTGATCATAGCGACTCGGATTATTGGTTACTGCATGGCTTAAATCCAATGGCATGACAAAAACACTTTGTAAAACCAACAGTAGTGCCAGTGCAAATGTTAAATTTTTTTTCATGGCTTTACTCCTTATTGTTTAAGTGAGAACGATAGTGTAATTCCTGATTTTGAATATCCAATATAAAAAGTTCTTCCATTGATGGTTTCTTCAATTTTACTCCACTCACCTGTATGCTTGATTCCTGTCATGAAATAGCTCCATGCTTTGTCACTTTCATCTTCAAAAAGGATTTCAAATATAGGCTTGATCTGTGCTTCGTATCTTGTCAGAAAATAGTGTTCATAAGTTTCATTTGCTTCCATGTGTTCTGATTTTTTCCAAAGTGTCATACTGTATGGTCTATATTTATGAGCAAGTTCCATTGGTGTAACTTTAAATGAAAAATCCCTTCTTTCTGAGTATAAAAACGATTGTTCCATGAGTGTTGGTGCGTCAAAAATACCATCATAAAAAGCTTTGCTTCGATATCCTAAAGCATTATATGTTTGTGAAAATGTGTTATACCCTAATTCTAAATATCCTTTTCCTTGATCCTGTACGTTCACAAGATGTTCACCAATTTCAGCAAGTTCATTCACTGGTTCGCCATTGAATATCGGAGCATAAAATTTTACCATTCTAGTGGTGTCTTTTCCATCTTCACCTTTATACCATTCAGGCATTAAAGTGCTTTTGGCTTCAACATTTTCATAAGGTAATCTTTCTTCTGCTTTTAGCATGGTCACAAGCACTCTTGATGCTTCTGATCTTTTGGCAAGTCCTGAAGGATTAAATGTGCCATCAGGATAACCTTTAACGATTCCATATTTATAGCTGTCAATAACGTTCTGCTTGTAGTAATCGTCTACAAGGTGATAATCCTTCATATCATATCTGACGTATAGATCCATAGCATTTGAAGGTCTGATTTCATTTAAAGAAAGGGCATTGACTACAATCGATGCCATTTGTTCTCTAGTAATGTCAGCTGTGTACTGTGGAAACTCTTTGTTTTCAATAATTCCTAGTTCAATAGCTTTATCAATGTAAGGCTTCGCCCAATCGGCACTCATAGACTCAAAATGATAGCCAAGTGATTTGATGGTCAACAAGATGAATTCGTTGATTTTGACGTTGTTCTCCGGTTTGAAAGTCCCGTCCGGATAGCCACTGATGATCTCCAGTCCATACAGATGATCAACGGAACTTTTCGCCCAGTGGGTTTCAGAAATGTCGCTAAAGACATTTCCCATTTCTGCAAATGAGGCGCCTGACAATAGTATGGTGACAATTGAAAACATAATACAAATTTTTCTCATTCTTAACTCCTTCCGGCGTTACCGCCGTCAGGGTACCTGGTACGCAAATGGCGGTTTAGCTCTGTAATGGGTTATCCATTTATTTACATTGTTTTATCATAACATTTATTTACATATTTTTACAATGTTTTTGTTTGAATTCATTTCAGCAAAATGTTAGAATGAATTGAATTAACTAAGAAAAGTGAGGGATGACAATGACCATTAGAAGAATAGAAGATTACAGTCACATATTTGAAAACGAGACCATCGCGAAATTATTGATGCTTTGTATGATCAATCCAACCTACGGTAAGGTTCAAAACATTGCACAATCAGTTTATGCCAAGAATCAGGGTCGCTTCTATGTCTGCGAAAAAGATGGTGAAATCATAGGCATTGCGGGCGGTTCACAGATCAACAACGATCAATTCATCCTCAGACACATGGCAGTTGCCCCAGATCAAAAACGCACTGGAATCGGTAAAAAATTATTGTCCGCTCTGATAGCTGATGGGCATTATGATTCAGTGGCTCTTGAATGTGATTATAAATCTGTTAAGTTTTTCAAAAATTTCGGTTTCAAATGTGTCAGCGATATTGACCCTATACTGGAAATGAAACGCTATAACTGTTTACTAGATGTCAAGAAATGGAGAGAATCCAACCAATGAGCAACAAAAATTTCGACTCACTGATGGCCCTCTTCGATGCATCAAGCGAAGGGCTATGGGAAATGTCACCGAGTGGTGAGATGTCCTTCTACAATAAAAATTTTTATAAGAATTTCAATATAAGCCTTGAGAATTCAACCCTCGACGAATGGATTGAACTGATTCACCCTGCGGACAAGGCAACATTCGGAGAAAATGTCGAGCACCAGATTGGCAGTGGCACAGTCATGTTTGTGAGTGAATACAGGGTTATGAATCGAAAAAATCAATATGTATGGATAGAAGCCAAAGGTGTCACCAAATATGACGATAGTGGCGAATATCTTTATATGGTTGGAGCTCATCAGGATATAACCGCTAGAAAAATTGACGAGATTCGAATATTCGACTTGGCCTTCAAGGACAAAATGACTGGTCTTTTCAACAGATCCAAGCTCATTGAAACTCTTGCAGACCATCCTGACGAATTTATTGTAACTTCCATTGGATTCAATCAAATGGAAGTCATCAATGAAATTTATGGCCATGATATATCTGCACGGATCCTTCAAGTCGTTGCCGAAGTGCTGAACGAAACATTCAAGCAAAGTCATCTGCTGTTCAAAATGGAGTACTACGATTTTGCCATTCTTTTTCACAAAAGGATGTCCAATGAATTCATAAAATCTTCCATCGACAGTTGCATCAAATCCATAAGACGTAAGACGGAGCAGCTCATAAAAGGCATCGAATTGCAGGTCTTTGCCGGCCTATCTGACAGAACAAATGATTATGATTCTGCAAAACTCGCCATGTCCTATGCCAAAAAAAACAAAATTGAAAACTGTATCCTTTATAACGATGAAATTCGGTATGACGTCAATAGAACAAACTTTATCGAAACTGAAATGCGCAGTGCTTTAACTGCAGGTGAGTTCGAAATGGTCTTTCAACCCATATTGGATTCTTGCACAGGTGAAGTAAGCTGTCTGGAAGCCTTGATGCGTTGGCACAATACAGAGTATGGTGAGATCTATCCGGACGAATTCATACCTATCGCTGAGCGGACGATGAACATCATCGACCTTGGATTTTTTTCGGTACATGAGTCTCTTAAGGCGTTTGATGCCATAACGAACACGGTGGGCAAACGCATTCCTGTGTCAGTAAACGCATCCGTTTTGCAACTTCTTGATCCAAATTTTACAAGCAAGTTGACTGACCTCGTCAGTGTTTTCAACATAGAAAACAAGGAGCTTGTGATTGAAGTCACAGAGTCGATTACTCTTGAAAAAAACAAAGTCGCCAAGGACACACTTGAATGTCTGATTGCGAACGGTTTTATCATCTCACTTGATGATTTCGGAAAAGGCTATTCCTCGCTCAATATACTTTTTACACTAGATTGTGGAAAACTTAAATTGGACAAACAGATCATTTGGTTGGCTGCCAGTGATCCGGAAATTGAATCTTTTTTAAGTGCGCTCACAATATTATGCCATTCGAAGGATATCAAAGTCGTTGCTGAAGGCATTGAAACAACTGAAATGTCTTCCATGGCAAAAAGAATCGGTATTGATTTTGAACAAGGCTATTTTCATTCAAAACCTTTACCGCTATCTGAACTTATTAAATTCTTGACATCCACATAAAAATTGCATACAATTTAATTGTATATTTTAACTATTTGGATTGGAGTTCAATATGAATGACAAATACGATTCATTATTACTTAAAAATCAACTCTGTTTCCCACTATACGCAGTTTCAAAAAACATCATAAGCATGTACAAACCTTATTTGGACCCTCTTGGTCTAACCTATACTCAGTATATAACCATGATGGTATTATGGGAGCAGGACGATGTCATGGTCAAGACGCTCGGAGAGAGGCTTTTTCTGGACTCTGGGACTTTGACACCTGTACTTAAAAAGCTTGAGGCACAAAACTACATCACCAGAAAACGTGGCACTGAAAATGAGCGCAACGTTTACATCAAACTCACTCCAGTAGGACTGGCTCTAAGGGACAAAGCTCTGGAAGTTCCAAAGCAAATTGTCCAGTGTCTGGATATCAGCCCTGAAGATGCAAAGACACTTTATAAAATATTATATAAGATTTTGGACTGAAAAGGAGTTTACACATGAGAATCGGTCATTTTATAATAGGTTTAATTGTTTTTGTGATTGTTGAGTTCATATCAGTGAGTGTGGGCAGTTTCTTAGGCTCTGGACCAGCTGAGGCAGGCATTATAGTTAGTGCGATCTCTGTGCTATGTGCAATTGTAATAGTGTGCACATTAATAATTGTGGAGACGATAGAAAATACTAGTAATAGCAAGTAAAAATCTATAATTTAAGACACTTTTTATGTACGAATTCTAATTATGAATAAAAAAAAGCAGTATTTTCAGCTTATAAACATGCTGAAAATACTGCTTTTTAATTGCATAAAATCATTTAAGGATCTTCTTAACCCAATGTAGACGGTTCTTGTATGGTGGATAAATCATTTTCACATCGAATTTTGATGATTTTTTCAAAATGCTTTTCTCGTGCGAAAATGTCCTATAACTGGTTTCACCATGATAGGACCCCATTCCTGATGCTCCAACTCCACCAAAAGGCATGTGCGGTGAACCTACTTGGGAAACTGTATCGTTGATTGCAGCGCCTCCATAAGAGAGACTTTCAAGCAAATGTTCCTGAACCACTACGCTTTCAGAGAACAGATAGAAAGCGAGAGGCTTTGGTTTGCTGGAAATGACGTCAATGATCTCATCTAAATTGTTATAGGTGAGAACAGGTAAAATTGGACCGAAGATTTCTTCTGACATGATTTTATCGTTCCAGTTGACGCCTTTCATGACTGTAGGTGCCATGTAACAGCCTTCAATATCATATTGTCCACCCATGATGACCTTATCATGATCTATGAGCCCTGCAAGCCGTTTTACGGTGGCTTGATTTACGAGGCGTCCATAGTCCGGACTGTTTTGAGGCAATACGCCATAGAACTCAATGATATGTTTGATGACAGAATCTATGAACTCATCCACCTTGGATTCATGCACATATACATAATCAGGGGCAACACAAGTCTGCCCTGCATTCAAGTACTTACCCCAAACTATTCTTTTGGCTGCGGTTTCAATCACAGCGTCTTCATGAACCACGGCTGGACTCTTTCCACCAAGTTCAAGTGTTACAGGCACCAAATGATCTGCAGCAGCTCTCATGACAACTTTTCCAGTTGACTCACTTCCAGTAAAGAAAATATAATCAAATGGCGAATGTATAAGTTCAGTGACCACTTCTCTGCCACCAGTCACCACAGTGATATAGTCTTCATCAAACACCTCAATCATCATTTTCTTTATGATTGCCTCAGTGAATGGTGTTTGATTGGATGGTTTAAGCACAGCTGTGTTGCCGGCAGCGATTGCCCCAATCAGTGGCTCGATCAGCAGTTGAAAAGGATAATTGAACGGAGCGATAATCAATACAGTACCATAAGGCTCGTTTTTTACAACTGCTTTTGAAAAAGGTTGATGAAGTGGTGTCTTGACGCTTCTTTCATTGGTCCAGTTTTCCAAGTGTTTTAGAGCATATGTGATGCTGTCAAGAACATAACCCACTTCGTGTGCATAAGCTTCGAACTCAGGTTTTTTCAGATCTTTGAACAATGCCTCCATCACTTCGTTTTCGTATTTATGAATGACCGCTCTAAGTATCTCTAGTTGATTGATCCTATAATTTAAGGATTTCGTCACACCGGTCTTATAAAATGTTTTGTGTCTTCTTAAAATCTCGTTAACCATCTCAACCTCCATTGACTTGATTTATCGGTTCACCATTCAGGTACATTTTCACATTTTCAACTGCTGTGTCCAGGAGTCTCTTTCTGGATTCATGAGGTGCCCAGGCGATATGCGGGGTAACATTGCAATTCTCTTGATCAAAAAGTGGATTATGTTCAGACGGTGGTTCCTTGGCCAGAACGTCCAGTCCTGCAGCATAGATTCTACCGGATTTAAGTCCTTCCAGCAAAGACACCTCGTCGATCAATGGTCCCCTTGACGTGTTGATAATGATGACCCCTGGCTTCATTTTTGATATTGCCTCGGCATTAATGATGCCTCTTGTCTCCGGCGTCAAAGGACAATGTAGACTGATGACATCCGAGTCCTTGACCAAAGTATCAAATGAAACAAATTTCAGCATTGGTGTCTCACGGGATAGATCAGGTCTTGGCGTGAATACAATGACCCTCATGCCGAATGCATTGGCAATTTTAGCGGTCTCCATCCCGATACGACCTGCTCCAATGATCCCCATCACTTTTTCCGAGAGTTCGATCAAAGGCTTCTCCCAATAGCAAAAGTCTTCCCTTCTATTCCATTTACCTTCTTTTACAGATTGAGCATGCAAAGGAATATGATGACAAATTTCAAGTAGATGGGCAAATACAAATTGCGCGACAGCTTGAGTCCCATAAGTTGGAACATTTGTAACGACAATGCCATGTCTCCTCGCCTCTTCAACATCCACTATATTGTAGCCGGTGGCCAAAACACCTATATATTTGAGTCTGGGCAACTGCTCAAACTGTTCTTTTTTAAAATGAATCTTATTGATCAATATGATGTCCGCTTCTTTCGCTCTTTCAATGACTTCATCTCTTGAGGTCCTGTCATAGACCGTTACATCACCAAGAACCTCTAAACTGCTCCATGACAAATCACCTGGATTTAGTGCAAATCCATCCAAAACCACTATTTTCATCTGGCTACCTACTTTCTTTTCTGATCTATTTCCATCCAATCAATAAGCCTTTCAATGGCCGCATTTAAGTATTTCCATTTGTTGTCCAATATTTTAGCATAAGGGACAGTACCTCTCGACGCCTCAAAAATCACGTTGAAAGGGGTCTCCATCTCAATTGGCAGAGAATTATGTCCTACAAAGGCAATGACTTTCGGACATTTTCTGTGAATATTGTTCTTATGGTAATTCTTGACTGCTTTTGCAACACCATAAGGCACTTTCCCGTATGAAGACTGTTCATCGAGTTTTCCTTCACCTGTGATCACATAATCAACATCTTCAATCATTTCATCAAAATGAACAGCTTCAAGAACAGTTTCAAGCCCCGACTGAAGACTGGCACCCAGAAAAACAAAAAGTCCTCCGGCTAGTCCGCCGGCAGCTCCACTACCTGGCACCAAATTGAGATCAATACCATCTCGTTTGAAAATTATGGTGTTGAATTTTTCATGGGCTTCTTCAAATTGACTGACGAGTTCTCCAACGACACCCTTTTGACTTCCATAGACGCGAGTGGCGCCTTCTGGACCCGTGAGTGGATTTTGAACATCACAAAGTACTTTGATTACCGTCTCTTTGAGTCTTGGATCAAGGCTTGAATCATCATATCGATCCACTTTGAAGACAGAATCTCCACGAGGTGGCAAAACGTTTCCTAGAGCATCATAAAAAACTATCCCTAGTGCTTGCGCCATACCCATACCAACATCATTGGTCGCACTTCCACCCACACCGATAATAATTTCCTTCACTCCCTCATCGAGTGCCGCCTTGATCATTTCTCCTGTACCGAATGTAGTTGCTCTGCACGGATCGGGGGCATCTTGTGCAAGCCTCAATATTCCAGAAGCTTGAGCCATTTCGATATAAGCGGTATGTTCTTTAATGCCTATGATCGCATCGATTTCCCTAAGATACGGATCTTTGACTTTAACATTTTTAGCACTACCTCCAGTTGCCTGTAATAGTGCTTCCACAGTACCTTCTCCACCGTCTGCGACTGTCAGATTGATGACCTGCGCATCAGTGAATCTTTCTTTGATCGCTTGCTCAAGAGTCGCATTGACTTCAAACGAGGTAAAAGTACCCTTAAATGTGTCCGAGACAACAATTGCTTTCATAGACTAAACCTCCACCCGTATTTTAAAAAAGCAAGGGTGAAAAACACCCTTGCTCTTATCATACCCGTTTTTCATGATTTATATCAGTTGTCCAGAGGCAGTACAACCAGCGCTCTAGAGCCTATACTCTCGTAACTTTCGAAAAATGTATTTACATCATACGAGACATTTCCAGCGAGTGGATCCATTACACTGAACTGGTCTCCATTGACTCCATTGATGACCACACAGTGTAAATTGAGAAGCGCCGGATACTCTTCACCAGTGTCATCGAGCAGCCAACTATAATTGAAATTTGGTGCTCCAAGATCTAGTGTTACCCAAATGACAACCGGAACACCTTGTTCCACGTAATCAATGATTGTCTCTCTTGAACTTCCAGTTAAATCCGTAATGGTATGTTGACCATCCACAGATTTGATATAATCATTTCCTGCTTTCGCCGTCGGTCCTGCAAATACGTAAAAACCACTACCATCTCGAGGATTTCCAGAGAAAGCCTCATCCGGATGTGGACCATACAATTTGCCATCTTTACGATAAAATGGTCTCATAGGTAAAAATTGATCTGAAAGCGTAACTTTATCTATTGGATATCCATTATAATTGAGTGCCGAAGTCAACGATGTGATTTCACATCCATTGGGAAGTTCCGGCTTTTGAAAAATCAGTTCAACTGGAACAAATGACTCAATTACGTTGATGTTGCCACTATCGTCACGTTCATATCTTTTGACTTGTTCCTCGACTCTTTGTTCAAATTTAACTTCCGTGATTGGCGCTTTCATCTCAATGACAATCGTCTCATCAGAAGCCTCATATGGAAAAGCAGTTTCAATTTGCTTGATTTCATATGCACGCTTATATTTGAGAGGCCTTGACTTTGCAACACCTTTGGAATCAGTAACTACCTGTTCCATGACTTCGCCTGTCACAGCATTTTTGATTTCAAAAGTCATGTTCTCAATTCCCCATGTTTTTGCTGTGTCATTTGTGACAATCACTATAGAACCTTCTTTGACTTTACCGGTAATCAGACCCATCAGTTCATCCACTGTACGTCTGACAAGACCGCGATCCACTGACTCATCCACTTTTTCAATGACTCTTGGATCATCGGGTCTTATACCAATATCTTCAGGAATACCACTTTTCAAAAGTCCGATTTTTACGAGGACACCACTATTATAGATCATCACTCCCAATAATACGATTAGCAATACGATCATTATGGGTTTGATTGGGAATTTACTTTGTCTTCTCATTATTCTCTCCTAATTATTATGCTCTTCGTTAACGAAATAAACATCATACCATGTCAAAAACACAAATACGGTCCAAATATATCTCGCATGATTTGCTTTGTTCTGAAAATGTTCATCCAAATAGGACATTAATTGATCCGTATGAAAAAAAGTATTTGCCGTATCAGATGCAAATTTTTCTTTTATCCGATTGTAATTGTCCAGTGTTCTGAACCAGTGTCTGATTGGCACCGGAAATCCCACTTTTGGTCGATTGGCCCATTCCTCAGGCAAGATGTCACCAGCGGCTTTTCTTAAAGCGTATTTGGTGTCGATCTTGTTGACACGTTGTAGTTTAGGAAGCGATGAAGCAACCTTGATGACTTCCTTGTCTAGAAAAGGAACCCTGAGTTCAATGGAATGTGCCATGCTCATTTTATCCGCCTTTAGAAGTATATCACCTGGCAACCATAAGTTTAGGTCAAGAAACTGCATTTTGGTGAGATCATCCTGATTCTTGACCTCATTATATACAGGATCTGTAATGGATTTTACATCTGGACCGTCTTTGTATGGGGCTTTCAAAATCTTAAGTGCATCACTTTCTTCAAAGACTTTTGCCTGACCGATGAACTTTTCTTCAATCGGTGTGGCCGCTTTGATCATGAAATTAGTGATTCTGCCTTCCGGTAGCTTTCTGGCGACCTTACCAAGGGTTTGTCTTATCCCGAGTGGAATTTTGGAGTACGTCTCATATACTGAAGAATTCTGATACCAAACGTAACCCCCAAACAATTCATCAGCACCTTCGCCAGAAAGCACTACAGTAACATGCCTGCTGGCCAGTTCAGCTAGAAAATAGAGTGGAACAACTGAAGGATTGGATTGAGGCTCATCCATGTGATACATGATTTCAGGCAGTGCATCAAAACATTCTTCAGAGGTAATCAATTTCTTATGATTTTCAATTCCGAGTTGTTCAGATAAGGCCTCAGCCAAATCAGTTTCGTTGTACATGGCTTCATAATCTGAGAACCCGACAGAGAAAGTCTTATTCGGTTTGAGTAGTGCTGTTATATAACTTGAATCCACTCCACCAGATAAAAACGCTCCCACTTTGACATCACTGATTTTATGATACTCAACAGACGATTTCATCACGCTTTTGATTTGCTCTACATTGCTCATCAAATCATTGGAGTTGATTTCGTATGTGTTGTGCCAGTACGGTTTGATTTCAATTTCGCCAGCTTTGATTCTCATGTAATGAGCTGGCTTCAGTTTGTAGACACCACTGAAATACGTCTCATCGAGCACTGAATACTGAAAAGTCAAATATGGCTTCAGAGCCTGATCGTTAAAAGACTTGATGAACGACGGATGCTTTAAGAACGATTTGATCTCGGAGCCGAAAATAAACGTCCCGTCTGAAGTGCTTTCAGTATAGTATAGAGGCTTTATTCCAAAAAAATCCCTTGCGATAAAAAGCTCTTTTTGTGCTTTATCCCAAATGGCAAATGCGAACATACCTCTCAATTTTCCAAGAATCTCCATGCCGTAAGCCTTATATCCATTAAGCAAAACCTCACTGTCCGAATGGCTCTTGAAATGAAACCCATCAGCTATAAGGTCTTTCTTGATTTCTTCAAAATTATATATTTCACCATTAAATACCATGACAAGATTTTCATCTTCACTGATCATTGGTTGTCGAGCATCATCTGACAAATCGATGATACTTAGACGTCTAAAACCAAGAGCAATGTGCTCATCAACATATTGACCGTCACTATCCGGTCCCCGATGATGAATCGCCTCAGTCATTGCACTCAATATATTTTCTCTGTCTTGTAGTTTGGGATTATTCGTAAATCCTACAAATCCACACATTAACTAGTCCTTTCTATGAAAAGTCGTTTGAAATACCGCAGACTCTTGTACGAAGCGGTTCCAGCACTTCTGCCTTATCCGCTCCAGGAATGAGCTCAAGCAATTGATGTAGAGCTACTTCTGCCCCAAAATCCATACCTTGGCAACCAGCCAGCAGCACCAAATCATCTTGTTCAGCTTTTGATAGACCTTCCGCAATCGCCTCTGCAAGGCCATCATGTAAATGTACTTTTAGTCCGGCTTCATTCATAACCTCTAAAAAGACATTGACTTCTTCATCAGTAACAAGGTCTTTGGAAGTAGTATGCTTGACGCTTTTAGTAGCAATCACCTCGTTGAATCCAAGGATTTTTGACCACTTGGCAATCGTTTCGGCATTTTCTCTATTGACAATAGGACCACGGTTGCCCCTAATGGCGTATACAAGTTGCAAATTATTGTACTTCATGTAATCCAGTGTACGAAGTGTCACGTCGATATTGCCAGCGTTAGCGAAATGGTCATCGATAATGATGAACTCACCCTCATAGATAAATTCGAAGCGTCTCTCAACACCTCTGAATTGCTTAAGACCCTTTTGAATCGCATCCACAGGAGCACCTGCCGCAAGACTGATTGCTACAGCCGCAAGTGCATTATAAACCGAATGAAGTCCAGGCACAGCAAGTTCAACATCAAATTCCACTTCTGGGCAATGGACAGTACCAACCGCAAATGGCTTTGCAACGACGACAGTAAATCGACCTCTGCCTGTGGTTAAATCGAGGTCTTTACATAAGATGTGACCAGAATGCTCTTTTAGTCCATAAGTTATGACCTGCGCTTTTGTCTGCGTGATCAATGAAGACGCATAAGGACAGTCCAGGTTCAAAATTGCTGTGCTGGTCTCACTGACATTTCTGATCAAACTAGATTTCGCACTGAAATACTCTTCAAACGATCCATGCATATCTATGTGCTCTCTACTTAAATTGTTGAAAGCGACAATATCATAATCCACACCATAGACGCGATTGAGTTCTAGTGCCGAGGAGGAAACTTCCATAGTGACATGTGTCACATCGTTGTCGACCATTTCAGCCAAATACCCCTGTAAATCCAGAGATTCAGGGGTGGTTAAATCCGCAGCTATATGATGGTCGTGATTTTTGATCATGACCGTTCCTATAAGTCCGGTTCTGAGTCCCATTGCCTCAAATATGGAGTTCGTCATATAGGAGGTCGTCGTTTTTCCATTGGTTGCCGTAATGCCGATCATTTTCATTTTTCTGGAAGGCCAATTATAGAACGCACTGCCCATTGCGGCAAGCGCAATCCTTGCATCCTTGACACGATATTGAGGAATCTGCACATTCTCTTGATAATCCTCCACAACAGCTGCCACAGCCCCATTTTCAACGGCCTGTTTCAGATACTTGTGCCCATCGGTCAAATAGCCCTTTATACACACAAACACATTTCCGTTTTTCACTTTACCCGAATGGTAGGCTATCCCAGAGATTTCTAGCGCAATAGCATTTCTATTATCTATGACTTCTATTTCATTTAAGAGCTCATTGATCTTCATGAATACACACCTTTCTAGTTAACGCTTGAACAATTTGTTTTTTGCCTTTCTAATCAATATCCCCCAGAAAGCGAGTCCTGGTTTTGGGTCGCTAATACTCCATACGGCAAACGCCTTTGGTTTCAGATACGATTTCAAAACTTCTCCAATTTTTAGTTGACCGGTTTTCAGATAGTCCCTTACTGCCAGAACGTCTTCAAAAGCGTACCAAAATACACGGTTCGTATCCACAGTCACTGCTTTCGGTGGTAGAGGAGAACCTGTGAGTTCGCAGTAATCAATATACGGAAAATTGAGACCGACTTTATGGAGCAGGCTGTTGAGGTTTGTCGTTCTGACATTGATCTCTATCAGATAGAACTAAACAGTCTCAGCATCCTTTTTAAATTCGATTTCTCCAAAGCCTTTATATCTTATAGCCTCTAAAAATTTTGAAACTATTTCATGCAATACTGGAACATTTTTTTGACCAGTATAGACAGAGGCTCCAAAATTGATCGGATACTGTCTGAACTTTTGGCAAGTGGTGTAATGTGTCACTCTGGAATCTTGATTCAAATAGGCGTCATAGGTATGCATATGATCATCAAATCCAGGTATGATCCGCTGAACAATGACTTCAAGATTGGCTGCACTGGATTTCTCAATGGCCGACATAAGCTCCTCAACATTGTTTGCAAGGAATATCTTTTTCCTGAAGTGATTGACGAAGGCGACTGAATCCACTGGTTTAACGATACAAGGATAGTGGATCTCACTCTCGATCCTCTCATAAAAATCAGGATCACCGATTCGTACCGTCTCTGGCACCAAGACACCATTTTCCTGAGCGATTTTATGAAGTATATCCTTATTCATGAGTCGCGTCCAAAGACCTTGCTCTTGCTGCGAAATCAAATAATGCTCTTTTAATAAATCAAGATGGGCGTCAACGACCTCAACATAAGAGTCATGGCATGGGTATAAAACAGGTTTGACTTCCTGTTTTCCCGCATAATCGATCAAATAGTCGATAAATGCCTCGGTTTCATTTTTATAATGAGGGGTTACATATTTTTCTAAGCAATATTTAGACTTTGAACCATAGGCTCCATCCAGTGAGTAGTCCATGGCCACTGTCTTGACACCATTTTCTCCCAAACATCTCAATACACTTAATCCGATATAATAATTCGATCCCAAAATAACAGCTTTATTTTTCATGATTTTCCTTTCGACACTAGTAAAAATCTATATGTATATATTGTCATAGACCTGTAGGGTTTGCAAGTCTTTTATCTGTTAAGGTATCCAAATTAGTGCTAAAATAAGAATTGAAAGAAGGTGAGTTTATGAATCACAATCCACTTGCGATGTTTCAAACACAGCATGAGGATGGAACAGTCACTTGCACCCTTTGCCCCCACTATTGTCACCTGAAAGAATCTGAACCCGGAAAATGCAGAACAAGATATAACGAAGGTGGAAAACTGCTCATCAACAATTATGGAAAAGTTGTGTCCTACGCCTATGATCCAATTGAAAAGAAACCACTTAACCGCTTTTATCCCGGTCACACCATTTTTTCAATAGGGACATCAGGTTGCAACTTTGACTGCGACTTTTGCCAAAATCATGATTTAGTCCATTTCAATGGTCAATCTCCTGTAGTTTCTGATGATCTCATTCTAAGAATGGCTCAAGATCAAAGTTCGATCGGCATTGCATTCACTTACAATGAACCTACGGTCTGGTATGAATATGTCTATGACCTTTCTAGGAAGTCACATGAGCTAGGTCTTAAAAATGTGTTGGTGACAAACGGCTTTATTAATCCGGATCCCCTCGAAAAACTGTTGCCATATATCGATGCGATGAATATAGACCTCAAAGCCTACACCGAAAAATATTATAGCGAAATCTGCAGTGGTCATCTTAACCCAGTTCTGAAAACAATAGAGACCTCGGCAAAACACACTCATGTGGAAATCACCACACTTTTAATTGATGGGCTCAATACCAGTGATGATGAGCTCCATGCACTATGCAGCAGAGTTGCAAACATAGATCCTGAAATTCCGATCCATTTGAGTCGTTACTTCCCGGCTCATAGAATGAACATTCCAAAAACCAGACTGGAAACCATGGTGAGGGCAAAACATATCGCTGAAAAGTACTTGAAATATGTTTATGTAGGCAATTGTTTCATAGATGAATAAGCAAAGGAAAACCCCGGACACTGCATCCTCAGGAAGCAATACTCCGGGGTTATTTCATCATTGATTTATTTATTCAAAATCTTATCAACCATAGGTGCTTTTAAAATAGAACCCGGGTTGAAGTCGGTACCGATAAGTGGTCTCGCATATTTCTTGAACGCTTCAGTAACATTGTTACCTTCAGCATTGATAAACTCATCAGGCATATGCTTGGTCTTTGCTGCGATTTCCTTCAAATCCACTAGTCTGAAATCAATAGCATAATCGCCCGTTCTTTCCATAACAACAGAACCGTCCAAATTGTCGATCAAAGCATATTGAACCGCTTTTTCAGCCACTTCTCTCGCTTCTTTCTGGTCTGTGTCAGATACGCAACCTAGGAAAGATCTTTGCATATAACCGAGTGTATCTGCTCTTACTCTACCAATTCCGAGTTTCTCTTTTACTTCTGCAACGAGAAGGTCACCGAGTGCACCTGTTCCAGAAAGTTGAACATTGCCGTGAGCATCTCTTTCGACATTTTCCTGTAATTTTGTCACAATCGCTTCGCCTTTGTCATCCTGGATGCCCTCAGAAACAGCAACGATACATCTGCCGTATTTGTCATAGACTTTCTTGACATCAGCAAGGAAATTTTCGATTACGAATGGACGCTCAGGGAAGTAAATAAGATGTGGACCATCTTCTTCATATACTTTACCAAGTGAGGCCGCACCAGTAAGGAATCCTGCATGTCTTCCCATGATAACACCGATGTATACGCCTGAAAGCGCACGGTTGTCATAGTTGATACCAGCAAATGCTGAAGCGACATATCTTGCAGCCGATCCGAAACCAGGTGTATGATCGTTGATCACAAGATCGTTGTCCACTGTCTTTGGAATGTGAACTGCTCTGAATTCGTAATTTTGATTCTTAGCTTCCTCATTGACAATTCTCACTGTATCGGATGAGTCATTTCCACCGATATAAAAGAAGAAACGAATATTATGTGCTTTCATAGATTCGAACATTTTCTTGCAGAACTCAGGAGTCGGTTTTACCCTTGTAGATAAAAGCGCTGATGAAGGTGTATTTGCAACAGCTTCAAGATTTGCGACAGTTTCTCTTGTAAGGTCCATAAATTCTTCGTTGACTATACCTTCAACGCCGTGTACAGCACCGTAGATTCTTTCCACCTGTGCATAACGTCTTGCTTCCAGTACGACACCCACCATGGATTGGTTGATGACTGCAGTCGGTCCGCCACCTTGTGCGACCAACAAATTGCCTTTTAAAATTCCATTACTCATATGTTTCCTCCTATTTCAGGTTATAGATTTTCGAATACTTCTCTTCCAGATAATCACAGTAGTATTTTGAATTCAAACGTTCTCCTGTGATGAGTTCAATCAGTTCCGTCGGTTTTTTAAGCGAACCATATTGATGGACCTTCTTGTTTAACCACTCCGTCAAAGGTTTGAAATTTCCCTCTTTGAGGCAAGCTTCCACATCAATGTCCTTGCGGATAAAGTGTGCAAGCTGCGCCGCATAAGCACTTCCAAGCGCATAAGTAGGGAAATAACCAAATAGTCCCTCGGACCAATGGACGTCCTGCAAGACACCTTTTCCATCATTTTCAGGTATGACACCTAGATATGATTCCATTTTTTGATTCCATACTTTTGGCAAATCCGCCACTTTGATGCTGCCATCAATGAGTCCCAGTTCAATTTCATATCGCAACATGATATGAAGCGAATAAGTCAGTTCATCCGCTTCAATACGGATCAAAGACGGTTCCACTTTGTTCATGCCCTCATAAAAGTCATTGAAATCAAGACTATCGAACTGTTCCTCAAATTCATTTTTCAGAACCGGGAACAAGTAGCCAAGAAAAGCCTCACTGAGCACAAAATTGTTCTCGAATATTCGAGATTGTGACTCATGAATCCCGTTTGATGTTCCTGTAGCCAAAAAAGTGCCTCTTAAATCTTTTGAGATATTTTGCTCATAAATGGCGTGTCCACCTTCGTGTGCCGTGCTGAGCAGTGCTGATTTAAAATCATTTTCATGATAACGTGTCGTCAATCTGACATCGTCAATGTCCACAGCCATAGTAAATGGATGGACACTTTCTTTGAACCAACCTCTTTCAAGATCGAATCCAAGCATCGGCAACAACATTTTCGATAGCTTTTCCTGTTTCTCTTTAGGATAAAGCTTCGCTAGAAATGCTGTGTCAATACTCTTTCCACTCTCCGAGATTCTTCTGAGTAGTGGAACTATACGTGCTCTAAGCTCATCAAAAAATACATTCAGTTTGTCAACGGTCATACCTTCCTCAAAATCATCAATATATAAATTGTACGGATGACCTTCATAACCTCTGTATTCAGCGAATTTCAACAAATATTCTATGACCTGCGTCAAATAGGGTTCGAACAATGCGAAATCGGAATTTTCTTTCGCATCTTCCCATACCATTGATGATTTGGATGTAAGTGCATTGTATTTCTGGAATTCATCCATCGGAATCTTTTTCAGTTTGTCAAATTCCTTTTTTGTGTTGCTTATGAGTACGCGCTGCGTTTCACTCAGTTCGTCCAGATGTTCCATCAGATCATCCAGATCTTTTTTCATTTGGTCATTGACCAATAGTTGATATGCAAAGCCACTTACCGTTCCTATTGCTTTGCTTCTCGCATCTGCACCACTTTTTGGAGCGCCCGTGGAAGCGTCCCAAAACAAGATGGAAGATGCATACTGTAACGCGATACTTTTTTCTTGAGCTTCATTAAAGCGTTTAAGTGCATCATTTAATTTCGAATTTTCTACCATTACACTTACTCCTTTTAGACATTTGTATGTGTATATGACTCTACCCAAGTACTCTACGATTATAACAAAAAAATATTGATGTTGAAACCTTTTAATGTGTGTGATAAACTTGTTTTTGATATTTTATATCCTAAGGAGGACAATATGTCATTATTTGATCAATGGAATGCACTCTTGGAAGGCAAAGGCCTAAACAAAGCGCAATCAGATGAATTTTGGAATGCCTATCTGGCACATGAGAAGCATATCTACGAAACAATTTTAACAGCAAAGAACAATAAAATCGAAGGGACACTGAAAGCATTTGGAGAAGTCCATGAACTTGAGCCACTTCTCGCTCTTGGATTCATCGATGGCATCAGCACAAGTTTGACTGAAGAAGTCGACCTGGAGAACATGACTGAAGAAACTGAACTTGATCTTACGATCGATTTCGAAAAGCTGTACTTCAACATGCACAAAGCCAAAGCGGAATGGTTATATACTATTGAAGCTTGGGACGATATTCTCACTAAAGAACAACAAAGAGACATCAAGAAAAACTACGTGGACACCGTTACAGTCCGCATCGAAAACAAAATCGGCAGAAACGATCCATGTCCTTGCGGCAGTGGAAAGAAATATAAGAAGTGTTGCATAGATAAGGAA
>JAIOSU010000146.1 GCA_021107455.1 Clostridiales bacterium
ATGGAAGTCGTATTTCCCATTCTTTTCCATTCGACAACTACTTCATGTGCACCGACCTCATCTAATTCCTGTCTTAAAAAATCTTTAGCTTTCATGATTTCAATTGGAGCATATGCAAGTCCAAATTGATCTGCTATGACCAAGGTCTCATTTTGAGTTTTTACTCCACAGCTCGATGTGATGATGCTCACTACAAGTAATAATACTATCAACGCCATTTTGTTTATTATTGATTTCATCTGCTTCCCCTTGTTATCGTCTTATCAATATTATAACGCAATCCATTGCCACAAACCACAAAAATAAAGAAACGCCTGCAATGTTAGTTGCAAACGCTCCTGTATTTCAAGTGATATTCAACTCTTTAGGCTACAGATTCTTCACTGCTTTCGTACTCTTCCATCATAGTTTCGAAATGTTCGAGATCCTTCACAAGCTTTTGCTTCTTATAGGCTTTCCTGACACTGTCCACCAACATAAGGCTCATGACAATCATCAGAATTGCGAATGGCAGTCCAGTGGCTATAACTGCCGTTTGAAGCGCTTTGAGCGCTGCCTCTCCACCTATGAGCAAAAGGACAATAGCCACAAGTCCCTCCATGCTCGCCCAGAATACCCTTTGGGTAACCGGGGAGTTGAGTTTCCCACCAGATGTAATGTTGTCTACTACCAGCGAACCAGAATCACTGGATGTGACAAAGAAAGATACGACGAGAATAGTGCCTACTACAGAAAGTATGGTTCTGACAATTCCCTGCAGTATTGGCGCTTCAAGATATTGGATCATCTCAAACAGCGCTACCGGCAAATTACTTCCCACGGTTTCTAGTAATGCTCCATTTTGGAGGGCATCAATATAAATAGCGGTTCCACCAAAAGTGGACAACCACAAGAACGACAAAAGTGATGGAATAATCAATACTGCCAAAACAAACTCTCTGATAGTCCTACCTTTTGAAATTCTGGCAATGAACATCCCTACAAAAGGCGACCAGGAAATCCACCAAGCAAGATAAAACACTGACCATCCAGCCTGCCAAGTACTCTCACGATCCCCAATAAAAAATGAAGCTTCTATGAAATCGTTGAGATATACTCCTAGTGAATTGCCGAAAAGTCTGATGATATAAGCTGAAGGTCCTAAAATGAATACGATCAGCATAAATATACCAGCGATTTTAATATTGATTTCGGATAAAAATTTGACGCCTTTATCTATACCCGATACGACGCTCATCGTTGCGAGCATAGTGATTCCGATAATCAAAAGTACTTGTACGGTGGAATTGATATCCACCCCGAACAGATAATTCAGACCACTGTTGATCTGCTGTACACCTAATCCAAGTGAGGTTGCCAGTCCGAAAAGACAAGCCACAACTGCGAGTATATCGATCATATCTCCCCAAAATCCAAAGATTTTATCTTTAAGCAAAGGATAAAAGACAGATCTTAGTGAAAGTGGCAATTTCTTATTGTAGGCAAAAAATGCTAGTGCCAACGAGATCAGTGCATATATTCCCCAAGGGTGAAGGCCCCAGTGAAAAAATGTTGTTGCCATTGCTTGAGCATCTGATGTTGCTCCTGCAAAGATCGGTGGTGTTGTAGCCATGTGGTATAGAGGTTCTCCAACCGACCAAAACATGAGACCTATTCCCATCCCCGCAGACATCAACATGGAATACCACGAGAAATTACTGAACTCCGGTTCGGCATCGACACCTCCGATTCTTACGTGGCCCAGCTTAGAAAACGCCATAATCAAGCTCACAAGAATAAAAAAATTGGTCCCTAAAATAAACAGCCAATCAAAGTTTGAGGATATGGAAGCGTTCACTTTGTTGAACAAAGTATTGGCACGCTCCAAATCCACAAATGCATAAACCGAAAATATCAATATAATCAGTCCCGCACCAACGGAAACAACGGGGTTCATATCGAGTCCAAACTTCTTGAAATTGCGTTTGAACAGTTTTTCCTCCGCTGTGTTACGAATTCTATCACTCATTAATTTCAAATTCTCCTCTCTTTTTATAAAATAAAAAGCACTCTAATTCTTTGCTTCAAGCAAAGAGCTAGAGTGCCTAAGTTTCGACGAATCGCCTCACGTCATACCATCGTGGATAGTATGGTGCATGCCCAATAAGACCTACACAGACCCCAGTTCTTTAAATATGTTTTTCAATACCCTTTCACAATATTCTTCATATCGGGAAGACTTACACAGGTCCACATCAATACACGTACCCAAGCTCGCAATCCATGTTACTCCAGATATCTAATTCACACTAAATTTTATGTGTCGATTTTTTCGCACCCAAATATATTAACATAAAATCCAGTGTGATGCAAATCCATTAGAAGATCATGTGATAGTATCGATCTATGGTCGCCTCTATGTCATCCATTGAGAAAACCCTCTCGAAACGTTTTGTTTCCTTACCTTGAGCGAAAACAACAATAGTTGGATATACAAATATCAAGTGCTCTCCAACCAATGCCTTGATCACTTCGACATCAGCTGTCATGAATTTTGCCAGCGGATAGCGCTGTGCCATTTCATCAAGATCCGGGGTGATGGCCAAACAGACATTGCAGCCAAGGTCACTAAATAGCATGACCACCAAATCATCTTCTTGAATGGATTTTTTTACTTCTTCCAAATCGTTTAAATTAATCATACATTAACTCCTCATTATTTTTTTGAATCCCACTCAAGCAATCTTTTTTGACCTTCAATCTTTTGAATATCTGTAATATCCTGACTGACTTCCAGGGTTCCTTGATACCGTCCGTTTGAGTTTCTGAGTGCAAAATATTGTATCAACAGTTTTTTCCCTTTGATGTCAATCCAGAACTGTGCAGACTCTCTTTCGCCCGATCTGAATCCATCTATGATTTCCTCGACCACATGCACACTCTCCGGTGGGTGGCAGTTTTTTACATCCCTACCGATTATGGCAGCAGATCTCGGAAAAATTCTATCCTTTGGCCTTGAGAAAAATCTGACTTTATTGTTCTCATCAACAAAAGTCATATCTACTGGAAGTGTATTGAAAATCATCAGCACCTGGTCCAGTGACAGCTCACCCGTTTCAGAATGGAATGTGTAATCTCCCTTCTCAGGCTTTTCTATAAACGGGAAGTCATAATCAAAACTTTGAAAATGCATCTTGATCCAATCTTCCTGATCGATGGTTTCAACTGCAGATGGAAAAAGTATCAATTTTTCTTTTTTTACCATCCCCAATATAGAAAATATCAATATAGCAACTGTTGTGTCCACTTGTTTTTCAGTGGACATAGGATTCTCAGTTATTGCGATAGAGTCTTTGATGTTTTTTCTGATCAGATCATGAAGTGCCCACATGATGGATACACCTTCAAAGCTCTCCCTGCTTTTTTCCATATAAGGGAATAGAATGTTCTCTTTTTTTAGATAATGGGCATTGAACGTCTCAAGCTCGACCAACAATGTCCAGAGCAATTTTTTCTTTTCCTTGAGATTGGATTGCCTCATAGCTTCTTTGATGGTCTCCATTTTTAGGACTAGTGCGTCATTTTCATGCTCGAGCGTCTTAAGAAACAAATTGGTCTGTGGAATCGGTTTTGAATATTCCATAAGCGATTTGTAAAAGACATTGATCACTTTGTCCAGAAACACCAAAATTTCTGATGGCGTAGTACCACTTTGAATTAAACTGTAAAATATTTCAAATGCTTCTTGAGGAATGACATTTTCAATATCTTCCTTATAAGTGTCATAGAGCGATTTACCATCTTCGCCATTCATCAGCCCATTCACATAAATCTTTAGTCGCTCTATTCTTTCTTGATCAATCATAAACCAATCCCCCTGTTTATCTGTATATTACTCTATTTCTACCGTTTCTCTTGGCTATATAAAGCGCCTCATCCGCTCTTGAAACCAGTGTCGAAGGTGTGCATCCTTTTTGATATGTCGCCACACCGAAACTACATGTGATTTTGTGCGGACAAGAGAATTCATGATTTTCTATTAGAATTCTCAGCTTCTCTGCTAGTTTGACCCCACCCTCTCTGTTCGATTGGGAAGCAATGATCAGAAATTCTTCTCCGCCCCATCTTCCAACTACATCCGCGGCTCGCACCTCGGTCTTGAGAAGGCTTGCGACTTCAATCAACACGACATCACCCACCTGATGACCGAAGTTGTCATTGACACTCTTGAAATGATCGATATCCATCAAAATCGCACAGAATGTTTGATTGGTTCTCTTCGCCCGGATCACTTCTTGATCCAGCACTTCATCAAGTTTCATGCGATTATAGATTTGAGTCAATTTATCAGTGACAGATAATTTGAGAATTTCTTCTTCCAACCTCTTTCGATCTGAAAAATCCTCAACGATACCAAGACCTCCGACCAAATTCCCCTCCTCATTGACCAGTGGAACATATGAAGCCCGAACAAACACACTTTTTCCACTCAAAGTGGATGTATAATAATCCTCATAATTTGCGGGTTCGCCACTAAGAGTTCTGGAAATGGCCTCCCGCATTTTCTCATTGTTGATCTTGAAAACATCAAATCCAAGTATCGCTTTCTTTGGGGCACCAATGATTTCAGAAAATCTGGTGTTTGCCTTATTTACAATACCTTCCACTGAATAACTAAAAATCCCGATAGGCGATTTCTCGATAATCAAATTCAGTCTGCTTTCACTTTCCCTGAGGTGTTTTTCAGTGAGTACCTTTTCAGTGATATCCCGAACGACGTGAATCACATATGGTACACCTTTGATGTAATACAAATTGGACGAGACGAGTCCATCAACAACATTGCCATTTTTTGAAATGAATTTGGCTTCAACATTTCTAAAATATCCCTCTTGATCCAATTTTAGTTTCACAAACCGTCTCACTTCCGGATCATTGTTGAACAAATACCGCGCATTATCATCGTCCTGTTCTAGATCCTCATGCCCATATCCGGAGGCATCAGTAAACGCCTGATTGAAATCCATTATTCTGAAATCCTCAAAAGTTGTAATCAAAGTGGGGTCTGGAATCATCTTAAAAATGGTATCAAAATGTTCTTTCGCCTCAATAGCTTCTCTCTTGAGCTTTGATGTTTCATCACGTAAATTTTCAATTTCCTGAGTCATTGCTTCTATGACACTTTCATCTTTATAGCTCATAACCCCTCCACAGCACCCGCTCTGTTCCATTTTACTATATTTATACACCCATCACCATTTTTCAACCATAAAAAACGGTTCAAAAACTTATGTTTTCGAACCGCTTGAGACATTACATTATAAGCCATTGGCTTTTTTGAGCAACTTTTGGAGTTCGAGTTTTTCTTCCCGATCCAAATTACCGAAAAATTGATTGATTAGAACCAGATGAGCCTCAAACGCAACCTTGATCATTGCCTCACCTTCCGGTGTGAGAACAATATTGAATGCGCGTTTGTCAACAGGGTTTATTTTGCGTTGAATTAAGCCTTCTTTTTCGAGATTCCTAATAACTACAGTCATGTTGCCACTAGTGGATAGTGTCTTATCAATAAGTTCACAGATCCTCATCTCTCCTAGATGGTACAATGCTTCGAGGACTCCAAACTGTGCTGACGTCAAACCATATTCATTAAGGAATATTTGAAGACCCCTACCAAAAGACAGATGTGTTCTCGATAATGCAATCACCAATTTTAAGTTAATGTCGTTCTCTTCCCCATAACTAGTTTTTATCTTCATATAGACATCATATCACTAACTAGTGTAATGGTCAATCATTTGTCTTGATTTTTTAATATTTCCCCATATATCGTCTGTGTCTCAATAGAATCTTTTCCATTCCAAATAATGCTTTTCCCATTTGACTCAAAATATAAGAAAGGCGGTTTTGATGTATCAACAAAAAGTTTGGCAGATCCTGAATCCTTCAAATTGAAATGTCCTGTCAAGCGGTTACCTATTGCCGCTCCATTAGTTCTCATCCCAACTTCAGGCATTTGATCAAGCAATTGCAAATTCTCCATTTCAGACCATGAGTAAGTGTCCCCGTACAAACCCTTGATTGTAAGCCCCTCCTCACCAATCACAGCGCCAACTGGTCTGGATGAGATCAACATCATGATCGCCACCACTCCAATCACTGCAATCGTTACAAAGGATGAGTACTTTGCAGATCTCGCTGATTTCTCATTATGATCATATCGCCTCAAATACTTAATCAGATAGGCTGTGGATATTGCCATAAAGATAAGGCCATATGTTATTTGAACATTCACATTCAAGTAGCTTAAAATCCCCATGACCGCAAATACAGCAGCGTTGATATAACCATATAAACCTACTGCTTTTCCAACTTTCCCGATTTCCACTTTTTCCTTTTGTTCCTTGCTCATTGTGTTGTAGCCAGAGATCAAAAATTCCATCTTCAGTGCATGGATTAGAATCCCGATCAACAAAAATGTACCTGCCATTAAAAAGAAGACCCACATAATACAACCTCCGTATACTTGTTCTATACGAATGTTATACCATAGAGGTCTTAAGATTGCATTAAACTAAACTTAAATTTCGAGAGTTAAAGTATCATTTTGAGTTCTTCGATGGTACTGATTCTAAACTCGGCATCAGCAAGTTCATCTTTTGAACCAAATCCATATTCACATCCCACCGTATGAATACCATTTTCATATCCCGCTTCCATATCCTGAAAACGATCTCCTACAATGACCATCTCTCCAGGAAATTGCGATCTGATTTTTCTAACGATTTCATGCTTGGGTTCATAATCATACAGTTCAGAACAAATCATTGTATCAAAATAGTGCTCCAGATTGAATTTTTTGGTATGGCTTATCATATATTGTTCTCGGCAATTGCTTATAAAAACCAATTTGTAACCTTTGCTTTTCAAATAATCAAGAGTTTCCAGCGCACCCTTATAAAGGATTGGTTCGCCTGATTCTATAAGCGAGTGCATTGTATCACTTATAATTTGGCTTGCTTTAACTCTTTCATTTTCTATCAGTTGTGGCATGAAAGACTCCCACATTTCTTTAGGACTGTATCCCAACCATATGGTGATTTCATGATCCTGCCATTTTCTTTCTGGAGCGAGTCCTTTATTGATCAAGTAGTCGTAAGCTTTTCTAAACGCAGGTCCATATATCCCTATGCTGTTATGGAGTGTACCATCATAATCCAAAAAGACAGTTTTTACGTTCTTAAGTTTAGGCATTATGGTCTCCCTAACTTAAAATTGTTTGAGCAAATTCGCCATTTCAATGGCTGTCACTGCAGCATCATATCCTTTGTTTCCTGCTTTAGTTCCCGCCCTTTCAATGGCTTGTTCAATAGTATCCGTTGTGAGAACTCCAAATATCACGGGAATTTCGGTATCCAGAGACACATGGGCAACACCTTTGGTCACTTCACTTGAAACATAGTCAAAATGAGGAGTGGATCCTCTAATGACCGCACCAAGACAAATAACGCCATCATAGTTTTTAGTGGCGGCCATCTTTTTAGCGACCAGCGGAATTTCAAAGGCTCCAGGCACCCAAGATATTTCAATGTTGGCTTCTTCCACACCATGCCTTTTCAGTCCATCAATCGCACCACTAAGGAGCTTTCCTCCAATGAATTCATTGAACCTTCCAACGACTATTCCAAATTTCAAACCTTCTGCAATCAAATTGCCTTCATAAATTTTCATTTACTTATCCTCCTTAATTTCCATAATATGACCCATTTTTATTGCTTTCGTCTTCAAATAGAACTCGTTTTTCTCATTGTGGTTCATCTGAATATCAACCCTATCTACAATTTCTATACCATATCCGGATAATCCTCTGATTTTTTTGGGATTATTCGTCATCAATCTTACATTTTTCACACCTAGATCCGTAAGAATCTGTGCTCCAATGCCATATTCTCTCATATCCTCAGGGAATCCAAGTGCAACGTTGGCTTCAACGGTGTCCATCCCCTGATCTTGAAGGGCATATGCCTTGATTTTATTGATCAATCCAATGCCTCTGCCCTCCTGTCTCATGTAAAGCAGCACTCCTCTACCTTCTTCTTCGATACGCATCATAGCTGCGGCATATTGCTCTCCACAATCGCATCTCAATGATCCGAAAGCATCTCCTGTGAGGCACTCCGAGTGCACCCTGACCAGTACTGGCTCCTCCCCGGATACATCTCCCTTGACCAAGGCAACGTGGTGTTCTCCGTTGAGTTTGTTCACATATCCTACCATTTTGAAATCCCCATATTTGGTAGGCAATTTAGCCTCAGCTTCACGTTCCACCAAAATTTCGGTTCTTCTTCTATAGGCTATAAGATCAGCAATCGTGATGATTTTCAAGTTGTGCTCTTCAACGTATTTCATCAGTTCAGGTACTCTTGCCATTGAGCCATCTTCATTCATGATTTCACAAATGACCCCAGCTGGTGAAAGACCTGCCATCATAGCTAAGTCAACGGCTGCTTCGGTGTGACCCGCACGCCTCAGAACACCACCTTTTTGTGATTTGAGTGGAAACACATGACCTGGTCTTTTGAAATCAAGCGCCCTCGCATTTGGATCCATGACTTTCAAAATGGTCTGTGCTCTTTCATGTGCTGAGATTCCAGTTGTGGTCTCAAGTGCGTCAATTGAAACGGTGAAGGCTGTCTGATGTGAGTCCGTATTTCGTTCAACCATATGAGGGATACTCAGTTCCTCCAGCCTTTCTCCTGCGATTGGCATACATATGAGTCCACTGCCATATTTCGCCATGAACTTGATTGCCTCCGGTGTTGCTTTTTCAGCGGCCATGAGCAGATCACCTTCATTTTCCCTATCTTCATCATCTACGACGACGATGATTTTACCTAGTCTAATCTCTTCAATCGCCTCTTCAATCGTGTTGAATTTCCTCATTGTATTGCCTCCCTTTATTTATGCGAATCCATGTTTTGAAAGAAATTCCATATCCATGGACTTTCCTTTATCCTGAGTCGGTGAAGCTGTGCCAAGAACAAGTTTTTCAATATATTTCCCTACCAGATCACATTCAAGATTCACTTTGGATCCTGTGTTCTTGCCAAGCAATGTCGTCTCGTCCTTTGTGTGCGGAATGACCGAGACTTTGAAACAAGTGTCATCCACGTATGCAACGGTGAGACTGATGCCATCTATCGCAATTGAACCTTTGGGAATCACATACCGAAGTATGGACGCATCAGCGCCGATAGTCACCCATATGGCATTTTCCTCTTTCAATGTGCCCTCGATTGTTCCAAGACCATCCACATGGCCGCTGACCATATGCCCTCCAAGTCTATCACCCAAGCGCAGAGCACGCTCCAGGTTTACCGGGCTTCCATCTGAAAGCAAATCCAAATTTGATTTACGCATGGTTTCAGCCATGACATCCACTGTGAATTCAGATTTTGTAAAACTCGTGACAGTCAAACAGACGCCATTGGTCGCAATACTGTCGCCCAATTTCACATCTTCAAGCACTTTTTTTGCCTGCACGGTTATTTTCGCGGATTTTGCTGATTTGACAATGGATTTTACTTTTCCAATTTCTTCGATTATACCTGTAAACACTCTATCACCTCTTTTAAAGATAGCCCTCAATCATAATATCTTCGCCAACCATTTGATACTTCATATTTTTCAAAGTAGTGGCATCTCTCATAAACATTTTGCCTAGTCCACCCATAGGCGTTTTAGCCTCATCGCCTCCAATGAACTTTGGAGCAATAAAAAATATGACTTTATCCACTATCCCCATTTCAATTGCAGAAAAGTTGACCTTGCTTCCACCTTCTATCAGTACACTATCGATACCGATCTCTCCAAGAGCAACAATGAGCGCCTCTAAATCCACATGATCATCCTTGATCGGTAAAAGTAAAATCTCGGCACCTATTTCTTTCAGTTGCTTTAACTTAGCATCTGACGCAAGTGAAGTCGTGGCAATAATCGTTCTGATTTCATCCAATCCTTCGAGTACATGTGCGTCGAGAGGAGTTCGTGCATGAGTATCCACAATGACACGAACCGGATGACTGATATTTTCTTGCATCAGTCGAGTGGTCAAATATGGATCATCTGCCAGCACCGTGCCAATGCCCACTAAAATTCCAGCCACTCTTTGACGGATCTCATGAACCTTGGTCCTGGAAGCTTCACTTGTAATCCACTTTGAGTCGCCAGTTGAAGTGGCAATCTTTCCATCAAGTGTCATTGCCGATTTCAAAATGACAAATGGCTTTTTTGTAGTAATATATTTGATAAATATTTCGTTTAGTTTTTTACATTCCTCTTCAAGAACTCCCGTATGGACCTCTATGCCACTTTCACGAAGTATTGAAACGCCTCTTCCTGCGACAACAGGATTGGGATCGATCATCCCTATGACAACTTTTGAGATGCCCTTTTCAATAATTGCGTTTGCACATGGTGGTGTTTTTCCAAAATGTGAACACGGCTCAAGCGTAACGTACATCGTCGCACCACGGACATCATCTGTGACATTCTTAAATGCGTTGATTTCAGCATGTGGACCACCATAGAACTCATGATAACCTTCACCAATAATCATGCCGTCCTTTACGATCACTGCTCCAACCAATGGATTTGGACTTGTAAAACCAGATCCTTTCTCAGCAAGCTCCAGTGCACGTTTCATATACTTACTTTCCATACGCCCCTCCTTCCGGGCAAATAAAAAACCCTGAACATAAGTTCAGGGCAATTGGCTTCGTAAGGTCCACCTGTCGCCAAAGCGAAGGGTACACCAAAAAAATCATCTTCTTTCATCCAGACTATACTGTCGGCCTCGGAGTTACACCGAATCAACCTTACGGTTCGCGGGCTATACCGCCGGTAGGGAATCACACCCTGCCCTGAAGATTATTAAGTTTTGTTTTCTTCGACTCAAATATAACAAATATCAATTTTGTTGTCAACCTAAAAAAAGGGGAGGGGTCCCCTTTTATAATCAATCTTAGTGTTCACCGCATGAATCACTATGTTCGTGATGATTGCAAACCGAACCTGTTGATTCAAGTTCACCTCTCAAATATTTTTCAACAGCGTCTTTTGCCTCACCTTGCGTGCCTATGATGACTTCGATGCCTTTTTCATTGAAAATACTGATGGCTCCACCACCCATACCTCCAGAAACAATCACTTTAACTCCCAGTTCGTCTAGGAATACGGGTAAAAATCCAGGTCTGTGTCCAGGGTTTTCCACATTTTCATGATTTATGATCTTACCACCATCCACTGTATAGACGTTGAACGACTCACAATGTCCAAAATGACCTGCAACTTGATCCATTTCACTTGCAACTGCTATTTTCATATCTTTCCCTCCAAATTCTCTAAAATCTCAGCAATAGGTTCCATCCAATCGCCTTCGAATTGCTCTATCATTCCTCGATCACACGCAGCCGCAAATCTCGGATCAATCGGTAATTTACCTAGTACTTTTACACCTAATTTATGAGCGACTTCCTCGATGTGACTTTCACCAAAAATCTGATGTCTCTTGTTGCAATCGCCACATTCAAAATACGACATATTCTCTACGATGCCTATGACCGGAACGTTCATCATCTCAGCCATTTTAACAGCCTTAGAAACAATCATTGAAACCAGTTCCTGAGGAGAAGTCACAACAATTATGCCATCCACTCTGAGAGATTGAAATACTGTCAGCGACACGTCACCCGTGCCAGGTGGCATATCAATGAACATATAATCCACGTTGCCCCAGATTACATCTGTCCAGAATTGTTTTACTGCACCGGCAATCATTGGCCCTCTCCAGACTACAGGATCTGTATCATTGGCGAGCAAGAGATTGATCGACATGATACTGGTTCCCATATAACTCTTTACAGGGAAAATGCCCAGTTCGTTTGCGTCCGCTTTTGTCCTTATTCCAAATGACTTTGGAATGGAAGGTCCTGTGACATCCGCATCAAGTATTGCTGTCGCATGTCCTCTTCTATTCATGGTGACCGCCATCAGTGAAGTGACGAGTGATTTTCCAACCCCACCTTTGCCACTGACAATTCCGATCACTTTTTTTACATTGCTGAGCTCATGTGTCTTTTCAGTAAAATCAATCTGTTTGACTTTACGATCACCACAGTCCTCCGCACAAGAACTACAATTCAAGTTACAACTTTCACTCATTTCATTACGCTCCTGACATTATGATATATTTCTTTAATCGCTTCTCCCGATGGACATTCCAATTCAACAATAGTATGGCCATCGTTGATGGCTTTTACCGCCAAAATATCATATGGAATTCTTCCAACAAAATGAAGATCGTTTTTTTCACAATAAGCTTCTATGATTTCGGTATTATAAATATTGACATCATATTTATTGATGCATACTGCGATTTTTACACCAAATCTTCTCGATGTGTTCACAATTCGATCCATGTCGCTGATTCCCGACAATGTCGGTTCAGCCACGACAAGGACCGTATCCACGCCACTGATTGAAGATATTACCGGACAACCGATCCCTGGAGACCCATCGATTATAGCGAAATCGACTTTTTCACTGTAGGGTTTCAACTGTTTCTTGACTTCAGTGACAAGTAGGCCTGAATTGCCTTGTCCCATTTCAAGTTTTGCTGTCGAAAAAACTGCGTCATTCTCAAACAAACTGATTCTACCGGCAATGTTTGAGACCATTTCCACAGCATCAACAGGACATACGAACTCACATACTCCGCAACCTTCACAAGC
The DNA here is from genome assembly GCA_021107455.1 of Clostridiales bacterium. GTDB lineage: Bacteria > Bacillota > Clostridia > Peptostreptococcales > Acidaminobacteraceae > Fusibacter_D. The sequence goes on from JAIOSU010000146.1 coordinate 12,774, forward strand.
GTATAAATCCACTTCGTATCCATTATCAGAATTTATGGCATCGAATCTACAATTGATTTGACATGCGCCACACCCTATACATTTGTCCTTATGAATCAATGCCTTCTTCATGCCATAATACGGCACATCGCTCACCAGGGTTTTATGTTCTGTAACCAAGTGTAAATTAGGCGCATCGACGTCACAGTCAGCATATGCTTTAGCATTTGATAACTTGATGAAGGCACTCGCTACTGTTGTCTTTCCGGTTCCACCCTTGCCACTTAACACCAACAACTGTTTCATTTGGATCCCTCCATTTCTACCGTCTTCAGGAGTTCCCCAAATAATTTCGCATAATCTTCATTCACTCTCACAGCAATTTCACCATTCGAATTCAGTCTTCCCAGAGTCTCATCGAAAGGAATTTTTGAAAGGATCTTGATTTTGTGATCGGTACAGTAATTTTCGGATGGATTATCACCTTCTGTACATTTGTTGAGTACTACGCCAAATCTTTTACCAAATAACCTCACGAGCTCATGGACCATCTCTAAATTATGTACTCCAAAAGTTGTGGGTTCTGCCACCAAAATGCAATAATCAACATCTTTGATAGTCTCCATGACAGTACATGCACTTCCAGGTGGACCGTCGATTATGGTCAGTTCCTCCCGATTACCAGACATCTCTAGTAAAGTTTTGATGACCGGTACACCAGTAGATTCTCCGATGTTCAGGCTTCCTGATTTCATTTCGACACTTTCCGAAAATCCAATCTGTATCTTTCCAATCGACTTATCTTTTTCGAGTAAAGCTTGTTCTGGACATACCAATAAACAGCCTCCGCACGAATGACAAATATCCTCAAATACCATCAAGCGATTATGAATGTAAGCCAGTGCATTGAAATTGCAAAATTCGACACACTTTCTGCATCCATTACACTTTAAATCATCGACATAAGGTATTTTTACTGTTACTTCAGATTCAGTCTGTTGATCAGGTTTAAAAAACAAGTGCCCATTGGGCGCCTCCACATCACAATCCAAGTAAATGGACTTTACAGCTGCTGCAGCAAGATTCACGGCAACCAGCGTTTTTCCGGTTCCCCCTTTGCCACTTAAAACCGCAATTTTCATTTATTTGCCTCCGTGATTATGGAAGCCTTCATGGATGTCCTTCAATGTTTGAAGCATATTATTTTTATAGGCATCAATGTTTTTAGAAATTGAATCGCCTTCAGTCTGAAAAAAAATGATTCCAGCAGACTTCATGACATCCGCTGAATTTTGACCGCAACGCGGTGTCAGTAATGCATCAACATGCTGATCAACCACTATTTGAGCCGCTTTCACCCCTGCCCCTCCTGGACTGTCAGCAGCTGTGTTTTCAATAAAAGCCACTTGATCTCCATCAGTGTCATAAACCATGAAATATGGAGCTCTTCCAAACGACGGACAAACTTTACCACTTATATTTGTATCTTCTACGGGCATTGCAATTTTCATTATTACTCCTCCTGTTGATCGAGGTTTGAATGGTGGGCATTTTGAAACCTTCTCCTCCTGCATCTGCCACAGCCAGAATTACATGTGTTCACGTCACATAGTTCATAATCGCCACCTTCAATTTTCAAAATCTTTCCGGTGACCAATGCTTCAGCAACTTTCTTCCGCGCATCGGTATAAATTCTTTGAACGGTTGTCCTAGCAACATTCATACGTTCAGCACATTCCTCCTGAACCATGCCTTCGTGATCCATCAAACGAATGGATTCAAACTCTTCCACGGTCATTACGATAGCGTCTTCCATATTGATCGGACGCCCCAATGCCCCAAACAAATTGTTGTCGGGCAATTCACAAACTCTTCTAAATTTTCTTGGCCTAGGCATACTCCACCTCTTTCAATACCTACTATAAGTTTTGGACATATGTCTTGTATAAGTTAATTATACTCTGTTAAAAACATATGTCAACAACAACGTGAATGATAATGATTTTCATTTAGTAACATGAGTTACCGTTTAATTGTACTAATTTAGGATATGATATACATATTATAACAAAAGTAACCTAGGAGGCTATGATGAATATTAGGAATAACACTGATAAAGTTGAGAAAATGAATGCTTCACTGAGTTTGGACCAAGAACGTCTTGGACGCATCATCGAACTGAAGGCATCTTTCATGAAAGGTGAGATCAGCGCTGAGGACGCACGCGAAAAAGCAGCAGATTTTGGCCACATCACACCAGAGGAATTTGCTTTTGCTGAACAAAATTTGATCCTGCATGGTGTTGATGATGCCATGCTTGAAGAAAAGCTCGAAGATTTGATCGACGTGTTCAAAGATGTCCTGGACAACAGTTTTCCTGATCTGCCCGAAGGACATCCTATTCATACTTATCTGGAAGAAAACAAGAAAATTCGAGAACTGACATACACAATGGAAGACATGCTCACCGGGAAATTCATACTCAATCCTTGGCTTGAAGTCTATGAAAAATTACTCACCATTGAAACGCACTATGACCGTAAGCAAAATCAAATTTTTCCTTACCTGGAGCGCAAGGGATTTGACAAACCGACTTCCGTCATGTGGACACTGGACAATCAGATCAAAAAAACGATTAAGAATCATTATGCGAGTTTAAAATCGGATACGATTTTCGAGGAAACCAACTCAATTCAGTTTCTCAGAGCACAACTCGATCTCATACGAGACCTTAGAGACATGATTTTCAAAGAAGAACAGATTTTATACCCAACCGCACTGGAAATGCTCACTGAAGACGAGTTCATCACCATCAGAAAAGGAGACGACGAAATCGGATATTGCCTCATCGATCCTCCTAAATCGTGGGGAATGCATGCTGATCAGAAACTTCCGGAATCACCTTTAGCTGAATCAGGTCTCATCAATCTAGGACAAGGTCTTCTTACGGTGGAACAAATCAACTTGATCTTCAAACACCTGCCAGTTGATGTCTCTTTTGTGGACGAAAATGAAATTGTACGTTTCTACAATGACATACCTCACAGAATCTTTCCAAGAAGCCCTGGAGTAATCGGCAGGGAAGTTCAAAACTGCCATCCACGCGAAAGTGTCGGCACTGTTATGCGCATCGTAGAAGCTTTTAAATCCGGCAAAAAAGACACAGCTGAATTTTGGCTCGAAATCGCAGGAAAATTCCTGCATATCCAATACTTTGCAGTTAAAAACGAGAAAGGTGAGTTCAAAGGCATTCTCGAGATGATGCAAGATGCCACTCACGTCAGAAGTCTTGAAGGTTCAAACAGACTACTCAACTGGGATGACGAGGCTGCCGAAGAACAACAAACACCCTCAACCTCTGAAGATCCAACACTGGATTACACCAGACAAGTTGGCGACATGAAGCTCTCCGGAGACACAAAACTACAAGATATTCTGGATGTTTATCCATCTATCAAACCATTTTTGATCAATTTCAATCCAAAATTCAAGAACCTCAAAAATGACATGCTCTTCAAAATGATGTCGAAAATCGCGGATCTGAACGGCATATCCAAGAGAGGCCAAGTCTCACTGAAATCCTTGATTGACGGGATTGCTGATGAGATAGAAAGAGGCAGGGAGAGCAGGTCCTAATTGGGGACAGGTGCAAACCGGTACCTGGGGGTGCAAAAAGCGCACCCCAGTGGTTTTTGGCTACGCCAAGTAGTTTTGCACTGGGTAACGTGCAGTTGTTTTTGGCTAGCGCCAAGTAGTTAGGAAAAAATTAAGGGGCCAATGCAATAATGATGCATTGACCCTTTTTAGTTCAACAGATTAAGTTTTATGTTCTTGATTTTTTTTGATTTTCCTAACCACTTGGCGCAGCCAAAAACCAACTGAGCGCACGGAGTAGCTCAACACAAACTGCACGTTCCCCAGTGCAACACAGACTAAGCGCGCTTCACAGCGCTTACGGCACCAATCGCTGCCCATCTCTAGGAAAAAGTGTGGTTCTTCGAATGTTTTTATACCCAAGCAACTGTGCTGTCAATCTTTCCAGTCCGATGGCCAGACCACCATGTGGTGGCGCACCGTATTTGAAAGCTTCCAAATAAGACTCATAAGCTTCAGGATCAAGACCTTTTCTAACCATACTCTCCTTCAATTGATTGAGTTTATGAATTCTCAGGCCACCAGTAGTAATTTCCAGACCTCTGAACAATAAGTCGAATCCTTTGGTTTCAAGGTCACCACTCGGCATGGTATACATAGGCCTTTTATACTGCGGATAATGTGTCAGGAATAGAAATTCTGAACCTGTAAGTTCATAGACGTGTTTTGCAATCAAACGTTCACCATCCGGGTCTAAATCTCCTTCTAGATCATCCTTTCCATAAAGGGATTTAAGGATGTCAATCGCCTCTGAAAGTTTCATTCTAGGAATCTCATTTGGCACAATTGGAAGTTCTACACCTAAAAGTTCAAGTTCACCCGAACATTTCAGAGATACTTTCTCAATCATAGACCTCAGAAGGTCTGTTTCAAGTGTCATCAATTCGGATTCATCCTCTATAAATGCCATTTCAAGGTCCATACTCACATATTCATTCAAATGTCTGCTGGTGCTATGCGGCTCAGCCCTAAATACAGGTCCTATTTCAAAAACTCTCTCTGCACCGGAAATAACCATCATCTGCTTATAAAATTGTGGACTTTGTGCCAAGTATGCCTTTTCTCCAAAATAGTCCAGTGAGAAGACATTGGCACCGCCCTCAGCACCCTCCTTCACAATCTTTGGAGTATGGATTTCCAGAAAATCATTTCTCCTTAAAAATGAACCAAAGCCTTCAGATAATGTCCCTTCAATCTTAAAAACAGCCTGTTCTTTGCGGTTTCTCAGACTAAGCACACGATGGTTAAGCAGGGTATCCAATTGGACATCAAGCGAATCTCCATTGACCATGAATGGCAGTTCAGGTTGTGATTCATTTAGAATCTCAATTTCTTCAACCGTTATCTCAAATGAATTGAGCTTATTGTTTCCTGAGACACACATACCGTGTAAACGAACGACTGATTCTAGATGAAGCGGTTGTGTTTCATACTCTAAAGGTGTCATCACACATTGAACGAGCCCAGTTCGATCTCTGATCACTACAAAAACAACCTGCTTTAACACCCTCACTCTGTGAACCCATCCTGAAATGCATACAACATTCCCAATTTCATTTTGAAGCGATTTGATCATAGTTCTTACCATAGTATTTTCCTCCTCTTCTTTCTCTGAGGGGACAAAAAACCCCTCAGACGCAATTGTCCAAGGGGCGTAATCATTTCTCACGCGGTGCCACCCTAATTCAACTTCAAAACCAACTCTATCTCCGCAAAATAAAAAAACTCCACTCCATCAAGGAGCGAAGATTAATCCGCGGTACCATCCTAGTTGACTTAAAAGTCCTCTTTGATCCCGATAACGGAGGAGACCCGATTCATTCTACTCATTTCAAACGAATACCTCATGGATGTCCTTCAAATGTCTTCTCGCATGAGGCTCACACCATTCCCTCACTCGCTTGGCAAATACGACACTTTACTCTTCCAATCATCGGCTGATTTATGATATTTTAGCACTCTTGTTTGTTTGTGTCAAGAGCGCTCGTGCGAGCGCGGTAGTATTGTGTTCTGACGAGCACAGTGGTTTTGTGTTCTGACGAGCACAGTGGTTTTGTGCTCTGACGAGCACAGTGGTTTTGCGCTCATTCGAGCGCAGTAGTTAGTGGTTGCGAAGAGATTAAAGGGTTGATGCAAAATGCACATCAATCCTTTGAAGTTCAAAAGATATCGTCTTATGATCTTGATTTTCCTAACTACTTGGCGCTAGCCAAACACTATTGCACGTTCCCCAGTGCACAACCACTGGGTGCACCCCCAGGTACCATTTTGCACCTGTCCCCAATCAGTACCTGGTCCACAACAAAGTCCCAATATCAAAATGAAGCATGTGGTGAATCTCATCCAAACTCGTTTTTGGGTCCATCCATGTCTCAAACGTCTGATCAGGCAACATGAGAGGCATTCTATCATGCAGAGGTTTCATGCTCTCATTTGACTCACGAGTCAGAATTGAAAATTGCCAAGCAGATATACCATTCTCATCAGTGTGCTTTTTGTAAATACCTGCAAAGGACATTGGCATCTTATTTTCAAGTTTCACAGTATAAGGCAGTTTATCCTTCCACTCCAAAAAAGCTGTTGCAGGAATAATACATCGCCGGTTTTCAACAGACGGTTTGAAACTTTTTTTCTCAAAAATGGTTTCCACGCGGCTGTTGATGATCAGTTTTTTAACTCCTGGTATGACAAATCCCCAGTTCATTGTGCCAATCCGGTTCTCTTCATCGTGACGAATGATCACAGGTGTGGACTGTGATGGGAATACAGTCTTGTGTTCAATTGAAAAATCAGCAGCATTTGCAATGTTATAGTAACGCATCAAATCGTCAATTTCCGTCTCTAGCAAAAAACGTCCACACATACGGCATCTCCTTATTTGTTCACTTTTTTAAACCCTTCATAATAGACTGCCAAATTTTCAGGTAGAACATATAGCGGTTTTTCGAAATCCTCACTTTTACAAAATATCATTTCAATCATTCGCTCAACAACGAGCGCAAGTGGTGGTTCGCTATATTCCTGATCCTTATAAATCCAAACTCTACAGTCCACTGCTTCACCGCTCAAATCACTGCATGAGCTGCATGAGTTTTCTTTGACTTCCATCGCAAGTTCCCTTCCATCCACTCTGATAGTCGGAGAACTTATGAATTCATGCTTGATGGCCAACTCCTCATTGATGACATTGATCTTACTCAGCATCAACTCTATATCCACAACTGACAAAATGGGCTCTAACAGTTCTATAGCCTTTAATAAAACCTGTTCAGTCCCTTGACATCGTTCACATACACTGAGGTCCAGATACAAGTAATCCACATTGACTTGTCGTTTCACTTTGAAAACATCGGAAAAAAATTGACTCATTTCCATAAAAACCTCCAAAATTTGACTAAATAGGTTTTGTACAATCTTTCTTGGGTATATTCACTATGCTATCATTTTATCATATTAAATAAAGCAAAAGGGGCACATTATGAACAATTCGAACGAACATTTAAAACGAAAATTTCACGAGGCACTGAGGGATCTCAACAAACCACTGGCGATCAGTATCATAAAAGAGTCGCTTGAAAATGGAAACATCACGATCATTGACCTTTACACTGAAATTTTGGGACCAAGCCTTGGAGCAATCTCAAGCAACGAATTCAATCAGGAAATCAGCATTTGGGAGGAACACATACAAAGTGGTATAGTACGAACCGCTCTTGAAATCAGTTATCCGTATGTGATTTCCAAAAAGACTCAATCCACAGGAATTGCCTCTAAAGCGATAGTATTTTGTCTTGAAGAGGAATACCATGAACTCGGTGCGCGCATGACCAGTGATTTTTTGACATTACTTGGATTTGAGACTCATTTTATTGGAGCAAACACCCCTAAAAAAGAAGCACTGGATGCCATAGAGAAACTTGATCCGAGTTTGGTTTGCATCAGTGTGACCAACTACTTCCATTTGACCAGACTCAAAGACCTGATCGCTCTTATCAGATCGAATTTCAAAAACGACCAAACCAAGATAGTGGTTGGAGGCTACGCAATTGACAATACACCTCATGCAAAAGATGAGATTGATACCGATTTCTTTGCACTTAGCTTTGAGGATCTTAAAAAAATCAAGGAGGCGCTGTTATGAGACTGGCATTTAGAATCGCACTTCGCTTTCTGACCTCAAGCAAAGGACAAACTGCGCTGATTGCTGTAGGGATTGCGGTCGGCATTTCAGTTCAAATATTTATAGGCTCACTGATAGAAGGCTTGCAAATCAGCTTACTTGATGCAACCATAGGCAGCGCATCACATATAACAGTGAATCCAAGTGAAAAAAATACACCTATAGATGATTCGGGTGATATCGAAACCTGGCTATCAACGAATTATTCGGAAATCACTGCTATTTCACCCACCCTTTCAAAAGGGGCATTTCTGAAGATTGATGATGTCACTGAACAGATCGTTTTCAGGGGATTCGATCCTGAAAAGGCCAATACCATTTATAAATTTGACGAAGCGATGATTGAAGGCTCATTCAATTTGACTGGCAACGAAGTCGTCGTTGGAAAGGATTTAGCACTGGAGAACGACCTCAAAATTGGTGACGACTATGACATAATCACTCCTGAGGGAAGCGTTTCCACAGTGAGAATTGTAGGTTACTTCGATCTCAAAGTAGCTGCCATCAACAAATCATGGATGATAGGTACCATTGACGAAGCACGCACTATTTTCGGCTACGAGGATCATCAAATCACTGCTCTTGAGATGCAAATCGAAACACCATTCGATGCGGACTTGCTCAGTGAAATCATGATTTCAGATTCAGTAAGAAATGACATTGGTTTTGACAACTGGAAGGCCCAAAACGAACAACTCTTAAGTGGCCTTAACGGACAGAGCACTTCCAGCCTTATGATTCAAGTGTTCGTAGTCATATCTGTCGTTCTTGGAATCGCAAGCGTACTCGCCATCACAGTCCTGCAGAAATCGAGACAGCTTGGTATACTCAAAGCCATGGGAATTAATGATAGGACATCCAGTTTGGTATTTTTGTTCCAAGGTTTTATACTAGGTATTCTAGGTGGTATACTTGGAATTATTTTCGGACTCGGGTTACTGCTCTCATTCAGCAAATTTGCGCTCAATGCCGATGGCACACCGGTTGTTCCAATATTCATCAACTATAGTTTCATCGGACTGTCAGGACTCATAGCAGTAACTGCTTCAACTCTGGCTTCCATCATACCGGCTCTTAAATCAAAAAAACTTTCTCCAATCGAGGTGATCAAAAATGGATAATGTCATCAAACTCAGTAATGTCAATAAAATATATGGCACCACCATCAAAACCCAAGTCCTTTTTGACGTGGACCTCGCTGTTCAGCAAGGCTCATTCAACGGCATCATCGGAGCATCAGGAAGCGGTAAAAGTACTCTGCTCAACATTGTAGGCACGCTGGATAAACCTACATCCGGAGAGGTCTTCATTGGTGGTCAGCGCACAGATCAGATGAATAAAAACGAACTCGCAAGACTCCGTAACGAAACCATCGGATTCATATTTCAGTTCCACTATCTTCTTCCAGAATTCACTGCATTTGAGAATGTTTTGATGCCCTATTACATCAAGAACAAGAAAATAGATCGAAAACTCGAAGCTCGCGCCCACGAGCTCATGGATCTCGTTGGGCTCAGCAAAGTCAAAAACAATCTTGCCGGAAACATGTCCGGTGGTCAGCAACAAAGGACAGCCATAGCCAGATCTCTCATCAATAATCCAAAGATCATCTTGGCAGATGAACCCACCGGCAACCTGGATTCTGAAACCACAGAAATCATTTATGAGCTCCTCAGGGACATCAACAAAGATTTTGGTACAACTTTTGTCGTCATCACACATGATAGACGGATTGCAGAAAAAACAGATCGCATCATTGAAATCAAAGATGGAAAAATCTATACAGATTTCGCAAGGTTCTAGCCCGTCAATACTTTTTGCTTGACACCAATCAAATCATTTGGTAATCTTATTACGGGTAAAATTTCTTAGAAACGGGGATGAGAGGATGAGCATTATTTCTTGCTGACATTTAATTTAAATGGAGTTATGACTACGGTTGATTGACCTATTTTTGTCATGCTCATGCGAGAAAGTTGCTGAAACACTCATTCATAAGGCTTATTACCTGTGTACATTTTATGGCACGGCCTATTTTTGATAGTTAAGACTCAGGAAATCAACTTTCCGGGGTCTTTTTTTTACGATTAGGAGGTGGTGCTATGTCACTGATCAACATAGCCAATTTAACATTTGCATATGATGGCAATTACGACACTATTTTTGACAATGTCAGTTTCCAAATGGATACTGATTGGAAACTGGGTTTTACAGGACGCAATGGCAGGGGTAAAACCACATTTATGAAACTGATGATGGGTGATTACGAATATAGGGGATCCATTCAAGCTTCTGTAAAATTTGATTACTTTCCTTTTGAGATTAAAAGTCCAAACGCCCCTACCATCACCATCATTGAAAGCATAAATCCAAGTGCCCTGCACTGGGAAATCTGTCGTGAACTCTCACTTCTTAAGTTAGAAGAAGAGATTCTAGATCGTCCATTTGATACACTCAGCCAAGGTGAACAGACCAAGGTCATGCTCGCTATTCTATTTACAAAGGATAATCATTTTTTACTGATTGATGAGCCCACAACGCATTTAGACGAGATTGGACGTAAGAATGTGAGCGACTACTTGAACAACAAAAAAGGATTTATAGTGATCTCTCACGACAGAAAATTCCTGGATGGATGTATCGACCATATCTTATCCATCAATAAAACGAAAATTGAAATCCAAAAGGGGAACTTTTCTTCATGGCAAAAGAACAAGACCAATCAAGATCAGTTCGAAATTGAAGAAAACCAGAAACTTCAGAAAGACGTCGAGCGTCTGCAAAAGGCCATCATGCGAACTGAAGGGTGGTCACATGATGTTGAAAAGACTAAATATGGCACAAGAGGAGTCGACAAAGGCTATATCGGTCATAAATCGGCTAAGCTCATGAAACGCTCAAAAGCAATCGCCAAACGGAGAGAAAACACAATACTTGAAAAATCCAAGCTCCTAAAGGATTTGGAAACTGCCGATCCCATTGCACTTTTTCATATCGATCACTACCAGGAAAACTTGATAGAAGTCTCTGATCTGGTGATAGGCTATGATGATTCCAATGTTATAGAGCACTTTTCCATGGATTTCAAGAAAGGCGAACGCATTGTTCTTAAAGGAAAAAATGGATCTGGAAAGTCTACACTTTTAAAAGCGCTGATTGGGCAAACGGCACCAAAATCAGGAACAATAAGGCATGCATCCGGACTGGTCATTTCCTATGTTCCACAGGACACTTCCCATTTGATGGGTGATTTTCAAAACTATGCACTCGAACAAAGCATCGATCCCGCTCTCTTCAAATCCATACTGAGTAAGCTTGATTTTACCGAAATCCAATTTGATCAAAAAATGGAAAACCTTAGTGCGGGGCAAAAGAAAAAAGTGCTCCTTGCAAAAAGTATTTGCGAAAGAGCACATCTATATATTTGGGATGAACCGCTAAATTACGTTGACGTTCTCTCAAGACTTCAACTGGAAGACATGATTTTAAAATACGCTCCTAGTATGATTCTTGTTGAGCATGACGTTTCTTTTATTGAAACCATTGGAACCACATTTGTGACATTATAGTTTTTCAGCAAGTTTCACACCGTATGCTCTGCATAAATCAAGTGCTTCCTCATCTGGCTTCCAAAGAACTCCGAGTCCTTCTTCCAGTATTTCAAAGCCACAAGCTTCAAGTTCTTTGGTCATCATTTTAGGAGATTCACCACTCCATCCATAGCTGCCGAATCCGGCGGCTTTTTTATTTTTAAACTTGAGACCTTTCATCATTTCGATTGTGGCTGCCATTCCAGACAAAATACCTTTGTTGATGGTTGAAGATCCTGCAACGACGAGTTTGGCTTTAAAGACTTCTGAAATCACGTCATTCTTATCTGCTTTACCGACGTTGAAAAGCTTGATGTTCAGCGTTGGATCCACAGATTTTATTCCCTCTGCAATTGCTTCAGCCATCTTTTTGGTCGCATCCCACATAGTGTCATAAATCAGAGTGACTTGATGTTCCTGATAGTTGTCTGCCCATTTCAAATATTGCTCTACGATTTGGGTCGGATTGTCTCTCCACATGATACCGTGTGATGGACAAACCATTTTTACAGGTACACCAAAGCCCAAAACTTCATGGATTTTCTTAACAACAAGAGGACTGAACGGTGTCAAAATATTGGCATAATACTTGATGGCTTCCTGATAGAGTTCTGCTTGGTCCACCAGATCATTGTACATAAACTCAGAAGCATAATGTTGACCAAAGGCGTCATTACTGAAAAGAATCTCATCTTTTGTGTAATATTCGAACATACTGTCAGGCCAGTGAAGCATTGGAGCTTCAATGAAAATAAGCTTGCCTTCACCTAAATCAAGGGTGTCACCAGTTTTTACAGGAATAAAGTTCCAGTCTTCATGATAGTGCCCTTTAAGTGATTTGATACCATTTGCTGTACAATATATTGGAGTTCCAGGAATTTCTTTCATAAGTTCAGGCAATCCGCCACTATGGTCCACTTCGGCATGATTGGCTATAATGTAATCGATTTTCTTGAGATCAATAACTTTTTTGAGATTACTTACAAATTCCTCATCGAATGGTTGCCATACTGTATCGATCAAGACAGTCTTCTCATCTTCAATCAGATATGAATTGTAAGACGATCCTCTGTGTGTGGAATACTCTTCACCATGAAATTTTTTGAGATCCCAGTCAATTTTTCCTACCCATTTGATTCTCTCATTGATTTTAAACATCCTAATACCCCTTTCTACGCAAATCTTTTAAATAATACATTGTTTTCGGTATGTACGTGCATGTACATGTCCGCCACTAACACCTTTAATTTCTCGTAGACCACTTGATAGGTCGTGCAAGCATCTTCAGGTAATTTGAAATGATCTGTCAAATCTGTGAGTTGATGAAGTGCATCTCCCGCTCCGTCATGTTCTGCTTCAAGTTCTTCGATGAGAGCTTTGCAGTCCGCATCATTTGCTCTGAGTTTTGGGAAAAGCATTCTTTCCTCTTTGACGAGATGTCCTTCGAGTTCTGTCTTCAAACCACCAAATACTTTGTGTATTTCGAAAAGCTCCGGATGGTTATCTCCATGTACCATTAAAATAGTGAACATCAATTCCGAAATAACAGGAAGCTCCTTTTTAAGGTAACTATGATGCTGTGATACGATTCTATCAATCAGTTGGTCGGTCGAGAAATCGGACAATTTCATGCTACTGGATCCTACCGAAAATTGTGATGCCTGTTCCATCGCTTTCTCAGCTTCAGCAATCAATTTTTCAACTTCATCGGTGTCTCTTTCAATGGCTTCTTTTACTGTTCTGTCTCCGCCACAGCAAAAATCAACACCGTAATCCATGTATACCCTTACAAGTTCGGGGTTAATCGTAACACTTTCTCCAATAGTCTGGCTTAAGTCAAGTTTTATCATATAGTCCTCCTAAATGGTTGTTTAATATTTGTGATCTCTTGAACATATATTACCATCCATTTATGATGCAAAATGTGATTTGCCTCACACAATCTATTTTTTCTGAAAATATGATATAATTATTTAAAACCAATTATGGGAGGTAACCCTCATTGAAACATACATTTCATTTCCCGACAGACGGCTGCGTGACTTGCGGCGATAAGCTTTGCACTAAAAAAGTATCTCTGTTCTCCAATTTGAACGACGAACAGATCCATACTCTTCTGGAACTCATAGAACGCAAACATTATAAAAAAGGTGAAGTTGTCATGCATACAGGCGATGATTTCGACAGACTTTACATTGTCAATCATGGAAGCCTCAAAGCATCTACTTATAATGAAGACGGCAAAGAGCAAATTCTGTACATCCTTAATGATGGTGATAGTTTAGGCGAGTTGTCACTGCTCAAAAAAGTGGCCTCTCCTTACGATCTCATCGCACTCAAGGAATGCTTTTTATGCACGATTCCAAAGTACAGATTTGATGAATTCATCAAAGAAAACCCTGAAATAGTATTTGCTATTCTTGAATCAGCTCATGAAAAAATCTCTTCACTTGAAAAATTGGTCGGTGCTATAGCTTCCAACGATGCGGACATCAGGCTCAGATTCCTGATCCATCGTTTGATGAAGCAGTCCGGATCGACAACGCCAAAGGGTATACTGATCAGCCTTCAGCTGACTCGGGAGGACATGGCCAATTTCGTCGGTGTCACGCGTGAAACCATCAGCCGAAAACTATCTCACCTTTCTGGCGAGGGGATTCTAGAAATCCTTGAGAACAAGCAACTCCTTATTGTTGACCAAGATTATTTTGAAATATGAAACATAAAAAAAGAGCTTCAATATTTCCGCGATGCGGAAATATTGGGCGTAGGTATGGTTATCGCGAAGCGAAACTATACTAGCCTAATGTATATATGTTGTTCAAAGTACAGAGACGCATAACTGCGTGTCTCTGTACTTTCTCGAAATCCAAACTAAGACGCTAATAAGTTTCCTTCGGAAACTTAACTACGCGAAAAACAAGAGCTTCAATATTTCCGCATCGCGGAAATATTGAAGCTCTTGTTTTTTTAATCCTTCAACCCAAGTACGCCACTAAGAATCATGGTCACTATGGAAATGACGACTGATGCAAAAATCGCTGAAATCAGACTAGTCACTTCAATACCGCTTAGCAACATACCTAATACATATAACGTGATTCCATTGACCACGAATAAGAACAATCCCAGTGTCAATACGGTGATCGGAAGCGTGAGTATGGTCACAATCGGTTTAATTGTGAAATTCAAAACGCCAAGAATAATTGCTGCGATAAATGCGGATTGCCATCCGAGAACACTAAA
>JAIOSU010000236.1 GCA_021107455.1 Clostridiales bacterium
GTCAAAAGATTGCTTGATTCAAAAATATGTTTCATCTATACTGATGAAACCAGAAATTAATGTGAAATCCAAGGTGCATTCATTGTCACCTTGGATTTTTTTAGTTAAAATAACGTAAAGATTGATATTTTACTCGGATGTTTGGTATATATGAAGTGTAAATTGTTTTTAATTATACTAACAAAGGTGGTTTTATGAGAAAAACTATAATAATAGCAGGAGCCGCAGGTGAGGGAATCAATACAGTGGAACTCTATGTGGAAAAACTGCTCAAACAAGAAGGTTACGAAATATATGCCTATAAAAACTATATGTCCCGTGTCAGAGGCGGTTATAATTACTCGACGATCACAATCGGTCAAGAAAGGGTATATTCTACCGAATCACATGCGGACATCTTTATTGCACTTAATGCTGAAGCAGTCGAAAATGCGAGTGCACAAATCAAAGCTGATGGTACACTGATTGCTCTAAGTGGACTAAAGTCAAAACACGATTTTGAAGGAAAAATAATTTGGGTGGATGAGGAAGAACTGAAGAACATTACAAAAAATAAGAACGCATTTGGAATGGTCGCAGTTGGAATGATCATCAAATGGTTCGGTGGAGAAGAATCCATCCTTGAAAAAATCAACAACAAGAAATGGTCGGATTCTATAAATTCTGCAAATAAAGCTTGTGCCAAATGGGGATATGAGCAGATGGAGAGTGTTCATATGCCAGCGAGAGCTGATGAGGAACGCATCATCTTGAATGGTAATCAAGCCGTCGCACTGGGAGCACTTAGTGCAGGACTTGGCTTTTATTGCGCCTATCCGATGGCACCATCAACAGGTATCATGAACTACCTTGCGGCACAAGAAAAGAAAATGAATATAGTTGTAGAACAAGCCGAGGATGAAATCGCCGCTGCCATGTCAGCGATTGGATCCGCATCAAATGGTGTGCGTTCCATGACCGGCACATCAGGTGGAGGATTCGCTTTAATGGTGGAATCCATAGGTTTTGCTGCAGTCAGTGAAGTTCCAATCGTCATCTGCAATGTTCAAAGACCTGGACCGGCCACTGGACTTCCAACTAGAACGGAACAAGCGGACCTTGCGTTCGTTGTTACCGCGTCACAAGGAGAATTCGCTAGAATCGTTATGGCCCCTCGAACTGTGTCCGATGCATATTATTCAACGTTTAGAGCATTCAATCTAGCTGAGAAATATCAAGTGCCAGTAATAATATTGTCGGACCAATTGCTTGCAGATTCAGTCCAAAGCATAGATCGGGTTGATACCTCTTCACTTAAAATTCAACGTCATCTCAAAGAGGATTTTGATCCAAAATACAAGAGATACGATTTTGAAAACATATCTGGAAATAGAAAATATCCTGGATTGGATTCACAGACTCTGATCATGACTGATTCACATGTCCATGATGAGTATGGAAAAGTGACTGAATCCGAAGAAATGACCATTGCACTCAAGAACAAGTTTTTGAATAGGATAGAAGCCATCAAAAAAGAGCTAAGTGCTCCTGAGTTTTATGGATCCGAGAATTATGACACGCTATTCTTATCTTGGGGATCTACTTATGGTGCCCTGAGAGAAGCGGTGGATGAACTCAATTCAAGAGGTAATGAAGTGGCCATGATTTCATTTACAGATGTTTTTCCGATAAGAGAAAATGTTCTCGAACCATTCATCAGACCAGATGTGAGAGTTATAAATGTGGAAGGGAACGCCATGAATCAGTTCGGTAAAATCCTAAGGATGGAAACTGGTGTGAAGTTCAGTCACAGCATCAACAGATACGATGGAAGACCGTTTACATCGGCTTTCATTGCAGAAGCATACGAGGTGATTAAAAATGATTGATAAAATAGATGCATTAAAAACTGTAGACAATCCATTTGTAACGAACAATCCCACAAGCTGGTGTCCGGGTTGTGGAAATTTCAGCATACTCGAAACTCTGAATAAAACTTTATTCGACGTAGGACTGAAGCCACAAGATGTTCTGCTCGTTTCAGGTATTGGGCAGGCTGCAAAATTGCCACATTATATTCATGCTCACGGACTTAACACACTTCATGGTAGAGCACTCCCGTCAGCGCTTGGGGCACATGTGGCCAACGTTGACCTGAAAATTATTTTGAATTCTGGTGATGGCGATACGTATGGCGAAGGTGGCAATCACCTCTTGCATAATATCAGAAGAAATATTGACATTGTGCATATCGTCCACAACAACCAGGTTTACGGACTCACAAAAGGACAAGGTTCACCAACCACACCACTTGGACAGGTCACCAGACTTCAGTTTGATGGGATGAGATCTGAGGCAATCAGCCCACTTGCACTAGCAATCAGCCTTGGATGTGGTTTTGTAGCGAGAAGCTTTTCCGGCGACTCGGAACATCTTGAGGAAATGATAAAAGCTGCAATGAATCATAAGGGATATGCCCTCATAGACGTCATGCAGCCTTGTGTATCTTTCAATAAGATCAATACGTACAAATGGTACAAAGATAGAGCGTTCAAACTTCCTGAAGATTACGATCCAAAGGATAAGATCAAAGCTTTTGAGATGGCACAGATGTTTGGTGATGAAGGTATCCCGATGGGAATCCTTTACAAAGAGGACAAATCGGACTTCATGTCACGAATTCCTCATATCACCAAGCCACTGGTATCATACGACAGAAAGCCTGATGACATCGAAAAGCTTCTCGATGCATTGATTTAACCGAATAATCTATACAAGAGGGGGACCAGTATCACTGTGATCAGGCCGGCAAGGCCGATTGCAGCGCTACTGAGTGCTCCTTCTTTTTCGCCGATTTCCAGAGCTTTGGCTGTACCCACAGCATGTGAAGATGTTCCAATACCAACACCGACTGCAATCGGATTGACACCTCGCAGTAGTTTTATAACCCATGGAGCCATAAATGCCCCACCAATTCCAGTAAGGATCACCATGATGACTGTGAGTGAACCTGTCCCTCCAAGTATTTCACTGAGCGACAATGCCATAGGGGTCGTTATGGATTTGGGCAATAATGAAATCAGAAATTCCTCAGGCAACTTAAGGAGCTTGCTGAGTAATAATATACTGA
The DNA here is from genome assembly GCA_021107455.1 of Clostridiales bacterium. Classification (GTDB taxonomy): domain Bacteria; phylum Bacillota; class Clostridia; order Peptostreptococcales; family Acidaminobacteraceae; genus Fusibacter_D. The sequence continues at coordinate 3,110 of JAIOSU010000236.1, forward strand.
AAAATGATACGACCACTCCTGAAGTGATGCCGATCATTAGGCTCAAAAAATAGGTTTTAATGGTCTCGCGCTGACGATAAAGCATAAGTCCCAATGCGACTGTTAGCGGACTGAGCATAAAATGAATCCCGTCACCACCAAGTTTGTAGTTCTCATAAGGAATGTCAAAAACTTTAAGAAAACCGATGATCAATATCAGCGCAATCAAAAGTGGATTCGCAAAATCAGATTCAGTCTTTCTTTTGACGAATACACCCAATTGAAAAGCCAATATGGTGATCAGTATTCCAAAAGCAGGTGAAAATGTCAAATCTCGAATCATTTTTTCACCTCCTTGCCCCTTGTAAGCACATGAGTCACAAGCATGGTGACGACCATGGTGACAAAAGTAGAGACGAGTGCCACAATCACCAGTGGAGTGACGTGCTCACTTCCGATTCCGTCAAGGGCGAGAATAGCCACACTTGCTGGAACGAAGAAGAAGGCAATATTGGTCAGCAGAAAGTCCCCGATATCTTTGATTTGCTTTTCTTTCAACACACCTGAAGTCAAAGCAACGAAAAGGAGCACCATGCCGAGAATGGAGCCGGGAATGGCAATGATGGATTCCAGTATGGAACTGAGGAGTTCACCCACCAACCAGAATCCAATCAAAATACCAAATTGTATGATCAGTTTCATCAGATCAAGCGCAACAATAAATCATTGCTGCGTTTTATAAATTTAGTCATCGCTTCAGGTGATAAATGTGTGTGACTGAGCATCGCCAAATCATAGAGCTGTTCGCAAATCATATATCTGACTTCTTCAGTTGCTTCCTCATTTTCGATCAAATGCTGAACCAGAGGATGTTTGATATTGAGAAGCAGCGTTGATTCTGTTTTGAACATATCCGGATTCATACCGGACACACTGTACATTTTCATCATATCCTGCATTCTTCTCGATTCCTCGGAAAGTATGATCATGCTGGACAAACCTTCATTTTTCATTTTTTCGAGTTGAATGTTTATTTTGTCTATGTGAAGCGCTTTTTTGAACTGTGCTTCAAGTTTCTCTGATATGACCTGCTTTTCTTCATCGCTCCAGTCGTGGGATTCTTTGAAGTGTTCATTAAGGTCTGAATCCACTCGAGCGAATTTAAGTCCTTCGCGTTTCGATTCAAGTAGTGAAATGAAAGGTTGATCTATGTGGTGATCTAAAATAACCGCCTCAAGCTCGTGCTCTTTGAACATTCTTACATACTGAGCCTGTTGAATCGGATCGGATACATAGAAAACAGTATTCTCATGTTTCCCTATGGCATTTGCAAGGTATTCGTCCAGGGTAACATAACGACTTTCAGTGGTGCCGAACATGAGTATTTTTTCAACACCATCATAGAATTTTTCATCTTTGAGTGTTCCAAATTTGATGAATGGGCTGATATCATTCCAAAAGCCTTCAAAAGACTCTCTTTCAGTCTTGAATAGACCATTCAGTTTATCAGCGACTTTCTTGCTGATATAAGTTGAAATTTTTCGAACAAATCCATCGTTTTGTAGAAAACTTCTAGAGACATTTAGTGGTAAATCAGGACAATCTATTACACCTTTGAGTAGCAGCAGAAACTCCGGAATGACCTCTTTAATGTTGTCTGCGACAAAAACTTGGGAATTGTAAAGCTTGATTTGACCTTCAATGGTATCGAACTCTGTATTGAGTTTCGGGAAATAAAGAATGCCCTTGAGATTGAAAGGATAATCCATGTTGAGATGAATCCAAAAAAGTGGTTCTTTAAAATCATTGAAAGTTTTTTGATAAAATTCTTTATATTCTTCGTCTGTACATTCACTAGGTGCCTTTGCATAAAGAGGGAGAGTGGTGTTGAGCGGTTTGACTTCTTCTTTTATCTCTTTGCCCTCAACCGTCAGGTAGATTTCATATGGCATAAAAGAACAATATTTCTCTATGATGCTTTTGAGTTTATATTCATTCAAAAACTCTGTACCATCTTCACTGATTTTTAGAACTATATCAGTTCCACGACTCTCTTTGGTGCCTTTTTCCATCTCGAAAGTCGTACCACCGTCGCATCGCCAGATAACTGGTTCAGAATCTTTTTGATAGGACAAACTATGGATCTCAACATTTTCAGCGACCATGAATGCTGAATAAAAGCCAAGTCCAAAGTGACCTATGATTTGGTCCTTGTCGGATTTGTCCTTATACTTGTTCAGGAAATCCTCCGCACCAGAGAATGCGATTTGATTGATGTACTTCTTGATTTCCTCATCGGTCATACCGATACCGTTATCCGAGAACGTCAGAGTCTTTTCTGCCTCATTCAAATGAATATCAATTTTGAATTTCTCTTCAGAATCCAGATCGATCTCTTGCATCGTGGAAAGTTTTTTGAGTTTTGTTATAGCGTCACTCGCATTTGAGACCAGTTCTCTCACAAAGATATCGTGGTCGGAATACAACCACTTTTTGATGATCGGGAAGATATTTTCACTATGAATGGACAAATTGCCTTTTTGTGTTTTCATTGTTTTGTTCACTCCTTTAATAAATTCTATAAAAACATGATATAGCCATGAAATCAAAAAGTCAAGATGGAATTAGCACTCAAAGCTAAAGAGTGCTAATTACTAAAATAAATAAATAAAATATTTGTTATGATATCATTATTTTGGGATATACATAGAACGAAAGGCATAAAAAACAAAACAAGCATTATTGAAAGGGGAATTTTTATGAAAGTTAGAGCAATTATGGTTCCAGCGAACGATCTAACAGTTTTGAAACCGAATGACACTGCGAAAGATGCCATCGAACTTATTGAAAAGAACGGGTTTTTATCATTACCTGTAGTAGAAGACAAGAAATTTATAGGGTTTTTATCCAAACAATTCATCTATGATACTTTTTTCAGAGAAGAGCATCACGATATTCAAGAGTTCTTGTCCAGACCGGTAAGCTCATTTATCCATAATCGAATTGAACCGGTTAGACCTGATTTGTTCATTGAACAAGCGGCTGAAATCTTTTTCAAGAATAAAGTGAGATTCATTCCTGTCGTCAATGATCGGGATGAGTTTTTAGGAATCATCACACAAAATGCTCTGTTTGGTGTTCTCACGAAAATATATGGAATGCATAATTCTAAGATTTCTATATACACTGATGATTTTAAGGGCGTACTCAGCAAAATAGCAGAAATCATCTCAAAAAATAACGGTAACATCTCAAACATCGCTCTCATCGATACAGAAGTCATGGGCATCCAAGAAATATCAATTCGTGTGGAAAGCAATGATACAGATAAAATCGTAAAGAAGCTTGAAGAGAAAGGTTTTAAGGTCAGAGAGTATATCAAGAACTGACGATTGGAGGAACAAATGGTACTATCAAGACCCAAGATACTATGCAGTGCATGTCTAGAACATTGCAATTGTAGGTATGACGGCAGTGTCATAAAGAATGAGACCGTTGAAAAATTGAAAGAGTATGTGGATTTTGTGACAGTATGTCCTGAAATGGCCATAGGTCTACCTTCACCAAGAGAGGCCATTAGAATCATCAAGTCTGAAAATGGTTTTAAACTTGTAGATTCCTATAAGGGTACTGACCGGACTCCGGATATGGAAAAATTCATTGAAGGCTTTTTTGAAAATAACAACCAAAATGACTTTGACGCTGTAATTTTGAAGTGTAAATCACCAACATGTGGATTAAAAGAAGTCAAATATTACGCTTCCGCCGGTAAGGTGCCAAGCATCAATAAAACCTATGGTTTTTTTGGAGGTGCGATTAAAACAAACTTTCCAAATCTACCTACGGAGGATGATGGGAGATTGATGCATTTCAACATCAGAGAACATTTCTTGATGTCGCTTTTTTTACATTTCGATTTCAGAAAAGTGGTGGAGGAGGTTAATGCAACCAAAAAAATAAGCCCGCTAGTCACTTTCCATACCAAAAACAAGTATTTATTCATGGCTTATCATCAAAAGGCTTTGTCTCAAATGGGTAAAATAGTTGCAAATCATGATCATCTTCCACACGTTGAAGTCCTGAAACAATATGAGCAGGCGATGCTCCCGATATACTCGACTTATCCCAACAGCGGCAAGAACACGAATATGCTCCTTCACTTGTTTGGTTACTTCAAAAATGAGCTTTCTAAAGATGAGAAATCGTTTTTCCTAGATCAACTGGAACAATATCAAAACAAGAAAATACCGTTTTCAAGTGTTTTGATGATCATTCGGTCATGGGTGATTCGGTTTGATGAACCATATCTCAAGAACCAAACCATTTTCAACATGTTCCCTTCGGACTTGATTGAGGTCACTGATTCTGGGAAAGGGTTATAAAATAAGAGGCTGAACTTCACTCGTGAAGTTCAGCCTCTTATTTTACGCGTAGTTAAGTTTCCGCAGGAAACTTATTAGCGGCTCAGTTGACATTTCAATAAAGTAAATCAGAAGACTTATTTGAATCCCGGTTATTGTCTTCACTCGTGAAGTTCAGCCTCTTGTTTTACGCGTAGTTACAATATTTCCGCTTTGCGGAAATATTGGGCGTAGGTATGGTTTTCGCGAAGCGAAACTATACTAGCCTTTGTGACTATGTTCTTGATTGTAAATAGCGTAATTATGCCAACCTTATAATGCAAAACCATTATTCTTATTTACAACTTCAAATATCGACTGAGACGCTAATAAGTTTCCTGCGGAAACTTAACTACGCGATTTTTTGCTTCGCAAAAAATTTATTCTTTATCAAACTTCTTAATCAACAATTTTGCGGCCAGGTAAAGCAAGAACAAAATAAAATGAGCAAATACGACGGTCAACAACCAAGTACGTGTGAATCCGATGAAGAATTCAAGAGGCATGAGTTGAATCAAACGGTCAGTACGTGGATCGAGGAGCCAGAGATCGTTTGAGAAAAAGATCTCATGAAAACGATGGAAAGCCCAATTGAAATCCACAAAATAGAGGGAACCAAGGAATGCGATAAACGCGAGTGCCGACCAGAGAGCTCCTTTAAGTGGTTTAAGAAAGTATCGAATGTCTCCTTTTGCAGAATAGAACAATGTGAGCAATGCAAGTACCATCAGAACTTGAAGCACAAAAACAAACATTCTGGCATTTTTTGCAAGAATATAGATATCATCCAAATGAATGCGCTCTTTCGCATTGTAAAATACCACATAAGTTCCGTTGACTTCAGCTGCGGTCATCAAATTTCCACTGCCATCATCAATATAAGAAACCAAAGCTTCGGTGACACTGATCAAATCATTTTCTGAGATGCCTACGGTTTCGTCTACGCCAAGAGCCAAAAAATTCTCTATATAATAATTTGAATTGAACGCATAGTGTTCAAAGACCAATAAGAATATGTTTAGAGAAAGTGCGATGCTTAAAAACAAGATTAACAACCTGTGCGATAACTTCATAAAGCCTCCTTTGTTGTGATGGATAAATTATACACTTATTTCATAAAAAAATAAATATAGGAATACAACCTTTATAGTTAAGCAAACGAGTCTATTCCTTGATAGACCCATTGAAAAATGGTAAAATATATCAACTCGCCGGTTAAAATTTGGAGGCATTATGATACGTTTATTCATGGGTCAGGCAAAAAGCGGAAAAACATATAAGGTTTATGAAGAAATGAAGCAACATATTGAAAATGGTAAGAATAACGAAACCATTTTGATTGTTCCCGAGCAATTCACACTTGAGGCTGAAAAGCAGTTCATTTCGCATTCGCGAATGAATGGGATACTTGGCGTTGAAATCATTAGTTTCAAGAGACTCATGCATAGAATATTTATGGAGGTCGGCAGCATCGATCAATCCATAATTACAGAAATGGGAAAAGTGATGTTGCTGAGAAAGGTTTTTTTATCCAGTGAGGAAGTATTGCAGCTGTACAAAAATGCCTATGACAAGCCTGGTTTCTTATTGAAGTTTCATGAGCTGATTCAAGAGCTCAAGCAAAACATGATTGTTCCTGATGATTTGGACCGAATATATAAGAGTATTGAAGTAGAAAGTTTGCTTAAATTAAAAATCAAGGACCTTAAGACTATCTTTGAAGGTTACGAAAATGAAAAAGGCGACCTCTTCTTTGATGATGAGGATTATTATAATTTGCTCCTCGAAGTCATGCCTGAAACTGAGCTTTTGAAGAATGCAAGTGTCTGGGTAGATGGCTTTGATAGTTTCACTGTACAGGAATACGAAATTTTGAAAAGGATTGCTCAAGATTCGAAAAACTTGACTTTGACTGTTTCGTGGGATTTGAATCAGAACAGAGGGACTTTCAACCATACAGATAAGATGGTTCAAAAAATTCTTGAAATTGGTGAAAGTACAAAAATCGAAGTAAAAAAAATGATTTTTGAAAGACCATTCGGAAATAAAAGAATTGAACACTTTTCAAAGAACTTAATGATTTATCCTTATGAATCCGCTTCATTTGGGGATGACAGCGTAAAGATAATCGCTTCAAACAATAGACTCAGTGAAGTAGAGACCTGTGCGATAGAAATTGTCAAATGTATCAGAGAAGGTGGATACGATTGGCGTGATATTGCTGTGGTGACCAACGCACTTTCTGAATATGAGATGACCATCAAAAGGGTTTTTGACGAATATGAGTTGCCATATTTTCTCGACATCAAAGCCAGTGTTTTTGCTAATCCACTTATACGCTTTATCTTGTCGCTTTGCAAAGCTGTATTTGAACCTAAAAATCCAGAACATGTGATTCAGTTGCTGAAAACTGGCTATTATCAGTTGTCACACGATATGATTTCTGCATTTGAACTCTATACAAAGCAATACGGTATCAAAACATATCACCTTAAAAAACCGTTCACCAAGCCTGCTCTTGAAGGTCTGGACCTTGAGAGCATAGATTCTGTCAGAGCACAACTTTATAGTTCCATAAAGCCAATGACCGAACTTGGATCAAAAAGCACACGTGAAGTCATTTCAGCTCTATATAAGATATTGGTTGAAATGAAAATACTCGATGATATAGATATTTCTGTAAAAAAATTCACGGAGTCACATCAATATGATGAAGCTCAACGTTTTACACAGGTGTGGAACAAAACAATGGAGCTTTTCGACCAATTGGTTGCAATCATGGGAGACGAAATAGTTGAACTAGATGTGGTTACGGGACTTTTAGAGACTGGTTTTGAACATATGGAAGTTGGACTTTTACCCCTCAATGAACACCAAATATTGATTGGTTCACTGGATCGTTCCAGGGCTCATCCTATAAAAGTTCTGTTTATCCTAGGCATCAACGATGGCATTTTACCTGAAGTCGGAAGCGATCAACAATTGATATCCGAAGCTGAGAAAGAACGACTACATGAAAAGGGAAACCGCTTCCTTTCAGACAGTAAGATGTTTGTCGACAAGGAAACATTCAATATCTACAGCGCCATAACCAGACCTAGTGAGAAACTTTATCTGAGCTATGCCAAATCTGATGCTGAAGGTGGCGCATTAAGAGCTTCCTACCTGATTTCCAAGGCTCGAAAAGTGGATTTGTCGCTTAAAATTGAACATGAACGAATCTACGAGGGAGATGATCTCTCCATCCATGATCATATATCAACCCGAAAATCGACGTTGAGACATCTGGCACTTGAAATGCGTCGTGCAATGGATGGCAGTCCGATACAGAATGCCTGGGTGGAAGTATTCAAATGGTATTCAATAAATGATCCGATGGAGATCACTCATCTTATGAACGCCCTAAGACACGATAATATGGTGGACAAGATCAATGAAGATACTGTTCGAGCTTTATATGATCTCCCGATAAAAACGAGTGTCTCAAGACTTGAAGAATATATTCAGTGCCCGTTCAAATATTTTGTTACTGCCGGCTTGAAGCCGAAAACTGTAAAAAACTTCACTCTGGAATATCCGGACGTCGGAATCCTATTTCATAAAACACTGGAAGTGTTTGGCAA
>JAIOSU010000136.1 GCA_021107455.1 Clostridiales bacterium
GCTATCTTTCAACTGCCCGAAAAAATGAACAGCCTGTTCTGGAAGCTTTGCGTCTCGCCTTTTTGGGCACTCCCTTTATCCCCTCTGTTATCTCTGCTCAGATCGATTGTCCTGCCTGAGTAGTTACTTATTATCTTTTATTTGAGCAAGATGTCAAAATTTGATTAGTTGGTTTGAGAGGATAGAAGTGAGTGGAAAAATAGATGAATTTGTGCGTATGGAAAATATTTGTAAAAATTTTCCCAGCGTCAAAGCCCTGCAAGATGTCAGCATAACCTTCAATACAGGTGAAATTCACGCGATCGTCGGAGAAAATGGTGCCGGCAAGTCAACTCTCATCAAGATTTTGATGGGGGTCTATCAAAAAACAAGCGGCGAAATATTTATTGAGGACGAGAAGGTTGCTATTTCTGATCCTGTTGTTTCGAGGAGGCTTGGATTAAGTGCAGTTTATCAAGATGTGACCATCGCCGGCGATTTGACTGTCGCCGAGAATTTTTTCCTTGGAAATATTCCAAAGACAAAGTTCGGATTAGTCAAGTGGGAACATATGTTTGAGACCGCTCAGAAGGCTTTGGATGCGCTTAATATTGAGGTTGATGCACATTCACTTGTCAAAGATTTGCCGGTTGCGCAGCAAGAAATGGTTGTTATTGCGAAAAAGAATTTCGATAAAAGCAGGTTAATCATCTTTGATGAACCAACGGCGCTGCTTGCCAACGAAGAGGTTGAAGAACTTTTCAAGATCATTCGACTATTAAAAAGCGAAGGCACGGCGATTGTATATATCTCACACCGTCTCGAGGAAATTTTTGAGCTCTGTGACGTTGTCACTGTTCTGAAAGATGGAGAATGGGTGGATACATTACCAGTCAACGAAACAACTGAAGATGAGTTGATAAGAAAAATGGTTGGAAGAAAAATTGAGGATATGTATTCAATCAGTCACTTTGAACTTGGCGAGAAAGTGCTTGAAGTAAAAAACTTTTCGAAAAAGGGCGTGTTTGAAAATATTAACTTTGACCTGCATAAAGGTGAAATGCTGGGCTTCTTTGGACTTGTAGGTTCCGGGCGAACAGAAATAATGCGGTCAATTTTTGGCGCTGATGGATTCGATGATGGTGATGTGATTGTGTGTGGAAAAAAACGGGACATCAAAAGCCCGGTTGACGCCATCAATATGGGGATGGGATTCTTACCAGAGGATAGAAAGATACAGGGTCTTGCTCTCGAGATGTCTGTGAAAGAAAATGTAAATTTAGCATCGTATGGTGATATCTCGAACCTGGGTTTGATCAATTTGCAAAAAGAAAAAATGAACGCGAATGAATATGTCAATAAATTGCGCGTGGTCACACCGGGTATATTTCAAAAAGTGCTTAATTTAAGCGGCGGCAACCAGCAAAAGGTTGTTCTCGCAAAATGGCTTTGTAAAGAAAGCAGCATTTTTATTTTTGACGAACCTACCGTGGGAATTGATGTTGGTGCGAAAACTGAGATATACAAGTTATTACAGGAACTACTTGAGGCTGGCAACGCAGTGATCATCATTTCCTCATATCTTCCTGAAATAATGGGTGTTGCTGATCATATCGTGGTTATTAGCGAAGGAAAAAATGCGGGGACTGTTATTCGAGAAGACTTTGATGAGGAAGGTTTATTGAAAATGGCTTCTGGTATCAATTAGGTTATGACTACAACAATAATGGAGGCGGCCTGAGATGAGTTCAAAGGCAAATAACAATAATAATATCTTAAAAAGATTCACCCGGCTTGCAGAAAGCAACTTGATCATCATAATGGTTTTGTTGATATTGGCTTTGTGGGTATTGGATGACAAGTTCCTTTCATTTACAAATGTGACAAATTTGTTAAGGCAAACTGCAATTATTGGTGTGCTTGCTGTTGGTATGACGTTTGTGATTCTGTCAAGTGGTATTGATCTTTCGGTAGGTTCAGTTTTGGCTTTCAGCAGTATTTTGGCATCCCAGCTGATGGTTGCGGGTTATCCGATTTGGGCAGCGATTCTTATTGCTCTCCTTGCGGGTTCGGCGATTGGCGCATTGATGGGAATTGTGATCCATAAAGGTAAAGTGCCTGCATTTATTGCTACGCTTGGCGGCATGACTATCGTAAGAGGTTTGGTCATGTTGATGTGTAACGCACGAAAGATTGGCGGGCTGCCACAAGCAGTTGGTGATTTTGCAGTGCAGAGGTATCTAGGTATACCGGCCATGGCTTACGTATGGTTTATTGCCGTCATTGTTGGGTGGTTTGTATCAAAATATACTGTTTTCGGAAGAAATATTTACGCAATTGGCAGCAATGCAGAGGCCGCCAGGTTATCGGGCATAAAAATTGGCATCAATATTTGCGCCATCTATGCTTTCAGCGCGTTGATGTCATCGGTGGCTGGTATCTTGATGACAGCCAGGTTGGGTAATGGTGTTCCCACGGCTGGACAAGGTTATGAGCTTGACGCCATAGCGGCAGTTGTTGTTGGCGGCGGTTCTTTAATGGGTGCAGTTGGAAGTATTCCAGGAACAGTGTTAGGAACGATTATTATTGCTACGATAAGAAATGGAGGAACATTATTAGGGATAAATCCATTTATCTTGGATATTTTAGTGGGTTCGTTGATTGTCGTTGCAGTTCTGTTTGATCAATTAAGAAAAAACAAATCAAAATAAGGAGGATTAATTATGTATCCATTTGAATATTATATTCCCACCAAAATTGTTTTTGGTGAAGGAACTGTGAAAAGAACAGGGGAAATTGCCAGCGGATTTGGCAAGAAGGCAATGTTGGTTTCATATGATGAAGATCTTATTAAGAGGATCGGTTTTTATGATAAAGCGATGGAACCCCTCAAGGCAGCGGGTATTGAAGTGTTCCCTCTGTTTGGTGTGAAATCAAACCCTGATGTTTCTCTTGTTAGGGAAGGCATTAAGATTTGCAAGGAACAAAAACCTGACGTTGTCATTGCTCTTGGGGGTGGAAGTGTCATGGATACCGCCAAAGGAATCGCTGTTGGCGCTTGTTATGATGGTGATGTGTGGGATTTTCCGACAGGAAAAGCTGAAATAAAGGACGCACTACCCATTATGACCATTGTGACCATTCCAGCGACAAGTAGCGAGATGAATCCAACGAGTGTCTTGAATAATGATGAAATCAGGAGAAAAGATGGATTTGTCAGCCCATTAATGTTCCCTAAGGTATCCATACTTGATCCTGAATTAACATACACGCTGCCAATGAAGCAGACGGCAATTTCTGCTGCTGATATTGTCTCCCATTTGATGGAAGGTTATATCAATCACAAGGTTGAATGGGCACCGATGCAGGACAGGTACGCGCAGGGCATGATCCGGACGATCATGGATTCCATGGACAGGCTTCAAAAGGATCTTTTGGATAAAGAGGCCAGAGCTATGTTCATGTGGACGGCAACCTTTGCGTGGAATGGCTTTTACGTATGCGGTCTAGGTGCTTTTGACCAAATCATCCATATCGTCGGACACTCATTCTCTGCTTTTTACGATGTCCCCCATGGCAGTGCCATGTCGGTTTCCATACCAGCGGTTATGAAATTCCATTTAGATGAACGCATTGAAAAGTTCTCCGGTTTCGCAAAAGAAGTGTTTGGTATTGAAGGTGATGTAAGTAAGGAAACAGCTCAAAAGGGCATTGATGCGCTTGTAGACTGGTTCAAAAAAATCGATGTGCCTGTTACTTTTGCAGAAGCAAATATGCCAACCGATGAACTTGACGCCATGACTGATGATATCCTTGAAACTGCGGAAAGATGGGGTACGACAAGCTACACCAAAGATATGATTATGGATATTTTAAAGTTGGCGATCTAAATTACTCAAAAGATGGATTGCCTCAATGGGAATAACTCTCATTGAGGCAATCACAATTTGCAGATTCATTTTCAGCAATATTTTTAAAAATCGCGTTGGTGGTATTGAGTATTTATCTAAAATTACTGCGAGATTTTCCTGCCGTAGAAAAACCGATCGACTTATAAACATGTATTTCATAAATCTATAGGGGAAGGGTATTATTTTTTTCAGTCAACCAAATCAACACTGATCTATTTGGTATTTTTAAAACTCTCAACTAGTATTAAAATAATTATTTAGCAGCATTGGGATATCCGGAGACCAAAAAAGGAGACAATTGTGAAGTACTTTTTAGGGATTGATGCGGGAACAAGCGGGGTCAAGGCGATAGTA
>JAIOSU010000059.1 GCA_021107455.1 Clostridiales bacterium
ACGATAGTTACATTGTAGAGTGAATATTTCGTTCTTAGAGACCATGCATCACGGCAATTTAGAGCACCTATCTCGGCTTAATAGAGCATCATTCTCGACATGAGAGCAATTATGGTTTTTGTTGAGGATGATACGTATACCACCCTCAACAAGTATTAGATTTAGAAATTACACTTTTTCATCAGTAATTTCGTCCGTTTTTTTTGCTTTCAAGCCGTGTCGTTCACGCATCGAAAACTTACCATCAATGAGTATTTCAAACGAATTATGCTTGATACGATCGATTATCGCTTCTGATACGGTACCATCTTCGGTTGTTCCTATTCGATCATACCAGCCACGAGGATCAAACTGAGTACAAAATATCATTGAGCCATTTTTGGTTCTGGCTTCAATTATTTCGAATAATTCCATCGCTTGGTCTGTCGTTAATGGTTTAAGTAGCCATTCATCAAAGATCAACAAGTCTGTTTTTTGATATGACTTAATCATTTTTTTGTATGTACCTTCGCCTTTGGCAATGAGTAAATCATTCAATAATTCTGGGAGCCTTATATAGCGTACACTCAAGAAATTTCGACAAGCAGCAATGCCTAATGCACAGGCTAGATAAGTTTTTCCATTACCAGAAGCGCCTTCTAATATGATGTGATTCTTATCATGAATGTAGCTGCATGTAGAGAGTTGTAATAGCTGAGATTTGTCTAAGTTACGATCAGCATGATACTCGATATTTTCTATACACGCATCTGGATAACGAAATGTTGCATTCTTAATTGCTTTTTGCAGCTTATTTGTACGACGTTTTTGATATTCTGCATCTACGAGCATTCCAAAACGATCATTGAAGGATAAAGCATCATAAGATCGATCTCCATCCTGTGATTTGAATGCATCCGCCATAGCTCTTAGTCTCATAGTGTGTAGTTTGTCAACTGTAGGTTGATTAATCATTGGATTCACCTCCACCAAAATATGAAGCTCCTCATGTGAATCCATATTTTCCACTTTGCTTCCTACTGATGTTAGGCTGTTCCAATTTTACGCGATCTCGACCAGTCTTTAAAATCATTTGAACATTCTTTAAACTTGGTGTTGGTGTGTATGCAAGGGCACGAGAGCAAGCATCTTCGATGCGCTCTATTGAGTATTTATCAGCAAGCTTCATCAATGTTTTACACGATGGATATGACTGTCTTTCAACTTTATTTGCTGCTAACAAGACTTTCATAACAGTTTGTGTGGAAACGCCTACCCTTGAAGCCCAATCTAAAAAGTTATCAGTAGCATAAGCCAGGTATTGTTTGTGGTTTTCAGGCATGTGTTCCGGCAAGATTATTGGATGACAAATTCCATATCGTCTTACATGAGAGGCTATCCTGTTGTTTTGAAAGAATGCTTCGATTGATTTACCTGTATAGCGTATATTTACTTCTTTCCCGATGAAAACATATGGAACTGAATATTTTATTTTATCCACGGTTATGAGATAATCAAGGGGTATAGTTGCAGTTGACCAGACAGCAAGCTCATACGTGGAAGTTGGCAATGGCAGTAGATAGGATTTTTCCTCTTCTATAAACGCTGAGAGCCTACTTCCTTTTTTCTTCTGAAAAGGCTTTTCGTTGAATTCTATGAGTTTCTCTTTTATGGCAATATTCAACTCATCATACGAAAAGAATTTTCTGTTTCTTAGTGCCGCTATTATCCATGTTGAGATAACACCAACAGTGCCTTCTGCACTTGGCTTATCTTTTGGCGCCGCCGGTCTGGCTGGAACGATTGCTGTTCCATAGTGTTCAGCCATTTCTTGATACACCCGATTTAAAACGACTTCACTTCTTGTGTGGCTAATGACTCCAGTTTTAAGATTGTCGGGGATTAATATTCTTGTAACACCACCAAAGTACTGATATGAATGAATGTGGGCAGTAATCCAGTTTTCCGATATCATCGAAGGAAAGGCTTCAGCATAACTGTAGAGACTACATGGCAGGGTCGCCACAAAAACATACGCTTTGAGTGGTTCACCAGTTATTGAGTCTGTCACGGTGAGAGTATTGCCAGCCCAGTCAACTTCCATTAATTCGCCAGGCTTCCGCTTGATTCTCATGGTCGCCTTAGTCTTGTAAGCAAATGATTTGAAGTGATCGCAAAATTGAGTGTATTGGTATGGAATTGCTTTTTCTGCGTTACACTGTTCACAGTACTCACTCCAAAGTAATGTAAGGGTGACACCAGATTTCGCTAACTCTTTGTGAACGTAATCATAATCTGGCATTTTGCGTCCTGATTCAGCAATTCTCCCTGGATACAATACATTTCTGATATCATCATCAAAAAGCTCTGCTGGTAGTGGCCAGTACATAAGGCCATGTTGCTCAGCAAGTGTACAAACTTCAGAAACTGTGTTTCTTGAGCATTTAAGACTAGATGCAATGTGACTCTTTGTGTGGTTCAAACATCTGAGCCTGATAATTTCTCGATAATTCACCATGATTATCGACCTCCATAATAAATTTGCACCATGATATGTGCATGATTTATTATAGAACTACTTTATTAAAGAGAACAATAACCTTAATTACGCTCCGAGAACACTGCTCCATTCTTCCGAGAAACATGCTCTCGATTGCCGTGATGTATGCTCTATTGCAACGAAATATTCATAGAGAAATTAATCAAACTGATTAATATGTACTGCTTGACAAACACCGATACATTAAATAGAGAATTGTATTTAGAATTAAATAGTGTTAATACTGCGACAAAAAATTCAAATACAATTAGCCGCATCTAATTCTATTTGAATTTTTGTTTTGTTATGATATAGTCAGAGTAATCACTTAAGTGAGTTTGCAGCCATTGATAATTTTTGATTGGAGAGGTGCACCATATGGTAAAAAGGGAAATGTATTTGAAGCGTATACGTCCATTTTATGAT
>JAIOSU010000011.1 GCA_021107455.1 Clostridiales bacterium
TTCTAAGGTTCCCTCAATAAAGCAGCCCTCGTTGACAAGGCACTTGGTAACCGTTGCATCTGCTGAAATATAGTGGGGTGGTAGATGTCTGTTTTTAGTGTATATTTTCCAGCTTCGGTCATAAAGGTCGAGAGTGTTGTCATCGGAGAGCAAATCCATGTTTGCTTGCCAATAACTCTTGATTGTGCCAACGTCTTTCCAGTAGCCCTGAAATTTGTAGGCGAACATTTTCTTCCCGTCTTCAGTCATATTCGGAATGATATTCTTCCCGAAATCGTTCTCGGATTTGAGGTCGAGCTCATCTTCCAGTAAATACTGGCGTAAAGATTTCCAGTTGAAGATATAAATGCCCATGGATGCTAGATTGGAATCGGCATTTTTGGGTTTCTCTAAAAACTCTTTGATGAGGTCTTCATCATCAACTTTAAGGATTCCGAAACGTGAAGTCTCTTCCCAAGGTACTTCAATAACCGAAATGGTGACATCCGCATTTTTCTTGATGTGAAAATCGAGCATGACGGAGTAATCCATTTTGTAGATGTGGTCGCCTGATAAAATCAGTACATAGGTTGGATCGAGTTCATCAATAAATGACATGTTCTCAAATATTGCATTTGCAGTGCCTTTGTACCATCGGCCACCTTCCTCGTTGGTGTATGGAGGAAGGATTCTCACACCGCCATTTGGACGGTCGAGGTCCCATGCGCTGCCTATTCCAACGTGAGAGTTAAGGAGATACGGTTTGTACTGCGTCAGTATTCCAACATCGAATATGTTCGAATTGGAACAGTTGCTTAGCGGAAAATCGATAATTTTGTACTTGCCGCCAAAAGGTACTGCAGGTTTCGCAACGTCGCTGGTCAATAGTTTGAGTCTTGAGCCTTGACCACCAGCGAGGAGCATTGCAATCATTTTGCCTTCTTTCATAGAATTAATCCTCCTTAACTTTTAGATATAAACCTCCAAGACCGGGGAGTTTGACCCGAATGGAGTAAGGTTTGTTGTGTTCAGGTGTCTCGATGGCTGTATAAACTACTGGAGTGTTTTGGTAGACTCCGCCGAAGTCTTCCCAACATGTGTTCATGAGAATCTCATATTCTCCAAGGGCATTGACTCCAATTGGGTGGTGATCCCTAGGAATCGGAGTGAAGTTGAAAATGGCAATCATTCTGTTTCCGGAACGGTCTATCCGTTCGAACGAGATGACACTTTCATCCGAGTTGTCTACTTCAATCCATTCATAACCTTCATAAGTGGTGTCCATTTCAAACAGGCATGCTTCATTTTTATAAAGAAGATTGAGTTCTTTCACAAAGGTTTGCATTGACTTATGGGATTCGTAACCTAAAAGATGCCAATCCAGTGCCTGCCATTCGTTCCATTCGATGAATTGACCAAATTCGCACCCCATGAATAATAGCTTTTTACCCGGATGTGCGTACATGTAAGCGAATAATAATTTCAGATTCGCAAATTTTTCTTGATAATTGCCCGGCATTTTTTCTAGGAGTGACTTTTTACCATGGACCACTTCGTCGTGGCTGAGTGGTAATATGAAATTCTCTGAGAACGCATAGGTCATCGTAAATGTGAGTGCTCTATGAAATCCGCTTCTGAAAACTGGATCGAGTTGCATGTATTCCAAAATATCGTTCATCCAGCCCATGTTCCATTTATAGTTGAAACCAAGTCCGCCAGAGGCAGTTGGCCATGAGACCATTGGCCATGCGGTACTTTCTTCTGCCATCATCAAGGTTTTTGGATAGTAGCTGAAGATGACCTCGTTCATTTTTTTGATGAATTCTACGGCCTCCAGATTTTCAAAACCACCATACTGGTTTTTGAGCAGCTTGCCACCGAAGTTCAAATAGAGCATATAGGCGACTGCGTCGATTCTGATCCCGTCCACATGATAATAATCATGCCAATACAGCAAATTCGATATAAGGAACGACTGAACTTCAGGTTTGCCGTAATCAAAGTTGGCTGTGCCCCATTCATCATTATGTGCTCGGTCATAATCATCGGATTCGAAAACATTGCCTCCATCGAACTTATAAAGTCCATGGGCATCCTTGCAAAAATGTCCAGGAACCCAATCCAGGATCACACCGATACCATTCTGGTGACAAGTGTCCACGAAATACATGAAATCTTTTGGAGTACCATATCGGCTTGTCGGAGCGAAGTAACCAGTAACTTGATATCCCCATGAACCGTCAAAAGGATGTTCCATGACAGGCATGAGTTCAATGTGGGTAAAATTCATCTCTTTTACATACGGAATCAGTTCTTGTGCCAAATCGTGATAGGAATATTGACTGTCGTCATACTTTTTACGCCAGGAGAGTAAGTTGACCTCGTAAATACTGATTGGTCGGTTGTAATCGTCCAGTTCATCCCGCTTTTTCATCCAAGCCTCATCATGCCATATGTAACCATCGAGGTTGTAGTATTTCGAGGCGGTCTCAGGTCTTTCCTCTGCATGGAACGCATAAGGGTCCGCTTTAAATAGTTCTTTATGGTCAGAAGTGGTGATTCGGTATTTGTATCGATCGAACGGCTGAACGTTTGCGACACATATTTGCCATAAACCGCTATTTTTGATGCGCTGCATCGGGTATCCGGTTGCATCCCAATCGTTGAAGTCACCGACTATATGTACCTTTAGAGCATTCGGTGCCCAGACGATGAATCTGACCGCATCCGTGTCGAAGCGATTTATTGGATGTGCCCCCATGAACTCATGGCTCTTGTAAAATGTGCCTTCATGAAAAAGATGAACATCGAATTCACCTTCATTGAGATAAAAATAACCTTTTTCTTGTATCGTTTTATGGATGCTGTTCTCAGGCATAGGATGAACCTCCTTTAATGGTAGTTCGAAGTTAAAAGTTCGAAGAATTTTTGTGCCGCTAGTGATAGTGGCTTACTTTTGTTTGTAAGTACACTGACTGTGATGCTGGGAATTGCCTCCTTGACAGGGATCACTCTTACAGATTGCTTTTTTATGGCATTAGCTGCGATATTTTTGGTGACGAATCCAATTCCCATATCCGCTTTGACCGATTCGAGGATGACTTCCAGTGAACCGAATTCGAAAGCTGGGCTGAGAGGAAGATTATGCTGTTCATAAAAGGCATCGAGCACATTTCTCGTGGTGGATTTTTCTTCGAGACAGATGAGCGGATAATCCGCAA
>JAIOSU010000268.1 GCA_021107455.1 Clostridiales bacterium
AAATATACCCTCGATCACTTGCATTTTGTTTTAAATATCTTGTCACGTATATACCAATTCCTTTTTTTCTATAATTTTCAGAAACAATAACCCCTAAGTACGCAGCATTCTTTACTGCGAAACCGGTTCTCATTTCTCCAAGAGCTGCGATTTCTCCATTGAATCTAAAAATATAAACGCCCTTTTTTTCAATCCAACGATTGTAATACCCTGTGAGCCACTCTTTATCCGCTCCACCTAAACTTATACTCGCTGAATCAACAATCTCCTCAAGTTCAACCTTAGTTGCAATTTCTACATCCATATTGTAGAAGGGTGATTCTGATTTAACTGTATCTACACTATGATAGAAATTTGTATGAACATCAATTTCTTTTCCCAACGCCAGCGCTTGAATCAAATAGTAAACATCATAAGTTTCTACTAGCATTTCCTTAATATTATGGACACGAATCAATTCTTCTAAAACTACCTGTGACATGGTTCTGACACTTTGAATCAAATAATACTGAAGAAGGTTATTCTCCTCATTAATTGCAAAATATCCAACTGTTTCTTCAACAATCACGATATGATAATAGGTAGCATTCTGCAATATCGCTTCATCCCAATAGTCATCTCTAGCAGCTACTAACTCTTTATGACTCATTGCAATCATCTCTTTTGTATCCTCGTAGGTGACTTTGTTAAAGTTTATCATTCAATCTCCTTTCTAATCCAACAAATTTTCTATACCGTATTTTTGTATCTTCTTTAAGGTTTTCTTTGAGCCTCTAATAATATATTTTACAAGTTTACGTTCTTTGAAGCTGACAAACAACTGATCCATATCGTAGTCTACAGAACCCTACACAAGAGCTCGCAATACCATAAAAGCAATGCTTGATTTGGTCAAAATATTGGAAGTAACATGCAAACTAAGCACGAGTTTAATATTTCCATACTTCCAATAAGCTATTGCTAATACCAAGCTAGAACCAAAAATACCAAAGAAGCTATAAAAACTGTATGCATGATAAATTGTGAATAGAAACGCGTTTAAGATTGCCCCATAAATACTTTGAATCGGCATATGCTGCAATAAATAGCCTCGGAAATAAATCTCTTCAATAATAGGTACAATAAACGCTGTTATTACTAAGAATAGAAAAACAGTTATATAACTTATGGCTTTATTCGAAGAAGTAAAATCCTCTAAACCATCAAACACAAACCATTCTGGCAGATGTAGATGTTTTAGTAGCTCTTTGTCAAAAAAACTCAATACAGAAATCAAAATAGTTCCAATCAATAGGAATCCAAGTACTAAACCTACAAATTTCAGTTTTGGTAGTTTTAAATCTTGCTTTAAGACACTCCCCCAGATTTTTGTCAGTGGAATGCTTTCTCTGGTGCAGATTATGCCTAGTTCAAGCCCACATGTAATGAGAGCCAATACACTAAAAGTTAATATCGGAGGAATCCCACTAGCCTGCAGAACTGGTGTTAGGCTAATAAAGGTACTAAATAAAAATAATCCCGGAAGTAGATGTAGAACAATTGATTCAATCAATTTGTGCTGGTTGGAATTCTTCCTTTCATCACTTTTTTCCATTTATATACATCTCCTTAAAATAATAATGGCATAAATACTAGCTGCACAAATACATGGGTCATCATATGTGCTAACATGGCGTGGTTCAACCCCTTCTTCCAATACAGGTAACCAAATCCAATACCTGCTAATCCATTTAATAGGAACATACGAATGATGATAGGTACTGATACGCCCAACAACTGTATGGTAGCTGGCAGATGACCCAAAGCGAACAAAACAGCTGCAAGAACAATAGCAGTAACATAGATTCCTTTTTTCCCTGTCAAACTTTCACTAGATGTTCTTGTTATTTTTGCTATGAGAAATACAATCAGCGACATCATAAACAACCTGAGGAGTACTTCTTCAATAATTCCACCATATAGGATGCTCGCGATAAAATAGTCTAATGAAAATGTGAATGTTAGAGTGCCTTCAGGTAAGTATGGCTCAAAAATAAATTTATCAGAGCCCGCGATAATCAACGCTGACACTCCGCCAATAACCAAAGCATACATAATGCTGGTGCCATTTAATTTGCCAATAATCTAAGTCCAACTTTTTTGGATATTTTTATGCCAATGATCGAAGTGATTATCGTAAGAAAGAATACTTGAACTGCTGCAACAACAATTAGGATGGTCTCTGACCCTAATGCACTCAATATCTCCTGTTTCATTTCCTCCGTCATCAATGCCAGTTGGCTTATACTCAAAATGCCTCCTGATATGAGCCCTATGATGCCAAGTAATCCAATGATGACTATTTCCTGTTTACTTAAAAAAGGAGATCTTCTCCTATTATTCTTGTTTTCGATACTACGATTTTCCATATATATCCACCTCTTCATAATTGTTATTAAATAAATTTACTCCTTTGTGCCCACTCTTTTATAACATGAACTAGCTCTTGGTGCATTGGTTGATTCAACTCAGCTTTGTACTGTTTCTTAACATCTAAAACGCTCACTTTCCCACAAAATCTTTTTAACATATGATCCATATCCTCTATCACTGAGGTCACAATATACTCAGAATCTAATTCAGATAAAGCATTTAGATTCCTATAATCTGTTTGCACGTCCTTATTACCCGTTACCGCCAGAATAGGAATTGTCTGATGATTCAACTTGTTGATTAAGTCTTGATTCGAATATGCCAAATGTTCTCTAAGCCATTTTGCTGGAAAGTTCATCAACTGGATACGTACAGTATCTTTTGTACTTTTGCTTATACGCTCAAAAAGTTTCTGTTGCTTTTCAACAACAGATTTTTCACTTAGTAAAAATCGTAACAACTTCCCTTTTATTCCCTTAATTTCACTAACTTCGTCCAGTAAAAATCTTCCTTGTTCCTCCATGCTTGTTTTCATTGAGACGCCTGCACCTGAAATCAATATCAATCCCGCTACAGATATTACTTCTGCAGATAAAGTTGATAGAATGCAACCTTCGCTATGG
Source organism: Clostridiales bacterium (assembly GCA_021107455.1). Classification (GTDB taxonomy): domain Bacteria; phylum Bacillota; class Clostridia; order Peptostreptococcales; family Acidaminobacteraceae; genus Fusibacter_D. The sequence continues at coordinate 3,036 of JAIOSU010000268.1, forward strand.
CCAACTAGAATAATCTTGTCTGAATCCACAAAGGGCAGCTCTTTTAAATACTTGACACATTCAACAACGTCATCGATCAAATCTTCAACACCTACAACATTTGCCTTACCTTCACTCTTTCCTATTCCTTGCTTATCATATCGAAGGGTGACAAATCCTAATTCAGTCAAATTTTCTGCTAAATTTTTATAGATATTCATCTTAAAACCAAAACCGTTACCATCGCGATTCAGTTTTCCTGTACCTCCGATTATCACCACTGCTGGGTAAGTACTTGATTTATGAACTGGTCTAGTTAATGTTGCAGCAAGTTTAACTTGACTTTGAATTGTTCTTTCTTCACTATATTTTTCCATATCTCTACTCCTTTTCTTCTGTCGGCATAAATGCAAATGAATACTTTCTCAATCGTCTGCCTTCTTTTGATTCATGGTTATTTGCTTCATCGATTAATCGGTACATATTGGTGATAAATACATCGCTTTCCTCATCTGTCATATACATAGGGATACTTCTTAAGCCTACTTTATCCGCCTTCAAATCGAATTCATCCTGCTTTAAATAATCGCCAAAATCCATGAGTATGGACATCGCAAAGGTATAACAGACATTGTACAATTGATCTCTATCTTGCTCATCAACCATCTTATTGATCGTATTTAAAGGGTTGTTTTTAATTTCATATATTTTTTCATAGACGCCTCTAATCTTATTCTCACCATAGACACCCAAGATATCATCCTTGATCATTTTGTTAAGATGTCTATATAAACTTGCTGGTGGTACATCAGAAAGTTCTTTGGCAATCTCAGCTGTTGTTGCCTGTTTATTGATTAGGACATATTGGAATATCTTCATTCGTATAGGATTAAGTAACCCTTTTAATATTTTTTGATCCATGGTAATGCCTCCCAGCTTTGATCTTCTTAATGATATCATTATTGATAACATTATCACTTTTGATAACATTTTAGCACTAATGACAATCATTGTCAACTTTCCCTGGCAATAAAAAAAAGGATATCTCATAAATAGCGTTAGATATCCCTCTAGAACAAATCCTGAAATTGTCACAAGTAGGTTAATGCATGAAAGCCTCAATGGCCCTCCAATCCTTCTAAGATGCTGGAATTTCAATATACAGGTGATGAACTAAATGCCTGTATTGCTAGGAGAGGAGTTTTTATTTTCAATCATATGCATAATATGGGTTATACCTGCACCCCACAAGAAGGTTGTTCTTGTTATAATGTAAGGCAACCAAAATGAACGTATCCAAAACCCCATAAACCCTATAAGCCCAATCCCAATAGCTGCAAAGGCTAGTTCCATCTGAAACCCACTATTTAATGGCCACCCGATGGATTGTGCCACTTGATCTGCATATATGATATGACCCATAATACCACTAATCATACCAAACCACCTTGAAAGATCAATAGTATGAATTACAACGATTTCACTCGTCCTATGTGATCAACAACCACTGTCCCTGTCGCCCTTCTGAAAGACAGTGACAACGGAATTTGGCCAACAGACTGTTCTCTGGTTGGTGACTTATCTCTAGGTTCACATGAAGAAAGACCATTTGTACCGGATTCAGGCTCGCTTCCTCAATAGCGCTTTCATCTGAACGATCTTATTGTATAGAACTAATTTTTTTTAAATGTAACAAATGGTTGACAAATTGTTAATTAAGAATATAATGAAACTATAATAGTTCGAATAGTTTCATTGCAAAAGGAGGAAAACTCATGTTAGAAAAAAGATTTTTGGTTTCAAATTTAATTATTGCTGGTTTGATGGGGAGTTTATTTTGGTATTTGAGTAGTGGCTTATCTCTTATAGTCACTTTTGTTGTAGGGGTATTTTTTGTCATTGGCCTGCTATTATACTTATATAGAAATCATAATCTGGTGTGGGAAAAAGATAAAATGATCCAACTCTATTTGATTATGTTGAGTGTCCAATTTGTGCACTTTGCAGAAGAGTATGTGACTGGATTCGCCGAAAAATTCCCGCTACTTTATGGTGGCATACCTTATAGTGATAATATGTTTGTTATAATAAACATGGTTTCATATTTTCTATTTACAATAACAGCAATGTTAGTTCTAACAAGAAATAATTATAGGGTTATGACG
>JAIOSU010000270.1 GCA_021107455.1 Clostridiales bacterium
ATGACCAGCCACATGGCTGGTCACCTCTGTTTCTTCGTGCCTAGGGATGACCAGCCACATGGCTGGTCACCTCTGTTTCTTCGTGCCTAGGGATGACCAGCCGAGTATCTGGTCATCTTTATTATTTTTTGAACACACATTTGACTTCATTCTATAGAAATAATTGAACTTTTGCCTTGAATATTCGATTTAAGGCGTTTTAGACGTAAAATTAATGAAAAAAAACATAAAATATAGTGGATACTAATTGCTTTTTTATATATAATAATAAATGGAAACTGCCGTTTTAATGGTTTACTGAATTGAGTTGAAAATAATGAAATTACTTATAGATTGAGAGTGTTATTGTTTAAACTTGAATGGAGGAAAAAATTGTCTAAATTTTTAGTTAAGAAAAGTGGGCCCCTTATTGGAAGTGTCAAACTAAAGGGTGCAAAAAATTCTGTTTTAAAATTGCTTGCCGCATCCATATTGGCGGACGAGCAATGTACTATAGAAAGTGTTCCTGAACTACTTGATGTCGAAGTCATGATCACTTTGCTTGAAGCACTTGGATTGAGCGTTTCATATGATAAAGTAAATGAAACTATTGTAACTACCCCTGCTGAAAAATTACTTTGCGAAGCTCCTTATGAATTGATTCAGAAGATGAGAGCATCTTTTTTGGTCATGGGTCCTTTACTTGCAAAAAAAGGTATTTCAAAGATCTCCATGCCTGGTGGTTGTGCCATCGGTGCAAGACCTATAGATTTACATTTAAAAGGTTTCCAAGCTCTGGGAGCTGAAGTGACACTAGGTCACGGTTATATTGAAGCCAAAGCTGAAAATGGTTTGGTGGGTTCTGAAATCTATCTCGACTTCCCAAGTGTAGGCGCCACTGAAAACATCATGATGGCAGCCACCATGGCAAAAGGACAGACATTGATTCAAAATGCCGCAAAAGAACCTGAGATCATAGACCTTGCAAACTTTTTAAATGAAATGGGAGCGAATGTTAGAGGAGCCGGTACAGATACGATTCGAATCAACGGAGTCGAGAAACTATCGGGTACCAAGCATCAAACCATTCCAGATAGAATCATAGCGGCAACTTACATGGTTGCAGCCGCAATCACCAAAGGTGATATCACAATCAACAATGTGGTTTCAAGCCACGTTAAACCTGTGACCGCAAAGCTTCGTGAAATGGGAGTCACTGTAGAAGATGATGACGATGTGATTCGAGTGATCGCTACCGGAGATCTCAAAGCAGTCGACCTCACGACTTTGCCGTATCCAGGTTTTCCAACGGATGCGCAAGCTCAGTTCATGGTGCTCTTATCGGTTTCAGAAGGTACAAGTGTTATCAACGAGACTGTTTTTGAGAATAGATTCAGACATGTTGCTGAAATCAACCGTATGGGAGCAAACATTAAAATCGAAGGCCACAGTGCCGTGATTCAAGGAGTCAAAGGACTTCAAGGCGCTCAAGTCAAAGCAACCGACCTCAGAGCAGGTGCAGCACTTGTCCTAGCGGGACTTATTGCAGAAGGTGAAACTGAAATTGATGAAATTTACCATATCGATCGAGGTTATCCTCAAATAGAGAACGATCTGTTGTCGCTTGGAGCAAATATAGTAAGAATCAGTAAATAGATCAGCAGTTAAAATAATGGTAGTGGAAGGTGGACATTCATGTTTGGAGTAGGCACTGAAATCGGCATAGACCTTGGAACGGCTAGTGTGCTTGTGTATATAAAAGGAAAAGGCATTGTTCTGAGAGAGCCATCGGTCGTGGCAATAGATAAAAATACAGATCGCGTTCTCGCTGTTGGTAACGAGGCGAGAAAAATGCTTGGTAGAACTCCTGGCAACATCATCGCGATCAGACCACTTAAAGATGGTGTCATATCGGATTATGATGTCACTGAGCGTATGCTTAGATACTTCATCAATAAAACATGTGGTAGAAGAAGACTATTCAAACCAAAAATCATCATCTGTGTTCCAAGCGGTGTCACTGAAGTAGAAAAGCGTGCTGTACTCGACGCAACTATGGAAGCTGGCGGCGGAAAAACATTTTTGATTGAAGAGCCAATTGCTGCGGCAATCGGTGCCGGACTCGACATCACTAAACCAGATGGTAACATGGTCATCGACATCGGTGGTGGTACTTCCGATATAGCGGTTATTTCTCTTGGCGGCATCGTAGTGAGCACTTCAATTAAAGTTGCAGGCGACAAATTTGATGAAGCCATTATCAAATACCTTAGAAAAAGACATAACTTGTTGATTGGTGAGCGTACTGCCGAAGAACTTAAGATCAATGTCGGTACCGCATATCCTAGAACAAAATCCATAAAGATGGACTGTAGAGGCAGAGACCTTATTACAGGCCTACCAAAGAACATTTCCATTTCCAGTGAAGAAATGCTCGAAGCGCTTCAAGAAGTGGTCAACTCAGTATGCGATGCAGTGCACTTCGTACTAGAAAAAACACCACCTGAACTCGCTTCGGACATCAGTTCAAGGGGGATCGTTCTCACTGGAGGCGGATCACTACTCAATGGACTCAATAAACTCATTGAAAAAAGAACCGGTATTCCGACTTACATTGCTGATGATGCTGTCAGCTGTGTAGCCAAAGGTACTGGCATGAGCCTGGAGCACCTTGATATTCTTGAAAAGAATATGATGACTACTACTGGGAAGAAGAAGTATTATTAGGGCGCTGTGAAGCGCGCCCATGGGAGAGCAGGAAAAGCGGGGAGTGCAGGGAAGGCAGGAAAGATAAGGTCAAAAGATCGGTGCTATGCACCGGTTAAGAACTCAAAGATTGGTGCTATGCACCAGAAACATAAAAGATAAAGATTAAGGATTGATGCTGACGCATTGATCCTTTTTTTCATCTGTACAGCTGCATTAACTTTGAACTTAGTTTTTTCCTGCACTCCCTGCACTCCCTGCTTTTCCTCAGGTGCCAATTTGTACCTGTCCCCAATTAGGACTTCAGCAGCGCACTCTTGAACTAGATTAAATAATGTGATATTCTACGACTAGTGACAAGACAGGTGTATATTCAATAAGAAATAGAGGTGCGAGCAAATGGTGAATGAACTGGAAAGTGAGATTTTAAGGTTAAAGCAGGAGAAGGGTGCGATGATTCTTGCCCATCATTATCAGATTGATGAGGTGAAGGCGATTGCGGATCATGTGGGGGACTCGCTTGAGATGGCAAGAATCGCGGCGGACAGCGAAGCAGATATTTTGGTGATTTGCGGCGTGAGTTTCATGGCGGAAACTGCTAAAATACTCGCGCCAATGAAGACGGTGCTTCTCCCTAATATGGGGGCTGGGTGCCCGATGGCGGACATGGTGACGGCTGAAGACGTGAGGAAAGCAAAAGAAGCGGATCCGGGTCTTAAGGTGGTATGTTATGTGAATTCTTCGGCCGAGGTGAAGGCTGAAAGTGATATTTGTTGTACTTCGTCGAATGCGGTGAAGGTGGTTTCGAGTATTGAGGCGGAG
>JAIOSU010000327.1 GCA_021107455.1 Clostridiales bacterium
ATTCCGAAACGTTTTGTGGATGGACTTAAAGATAAGGAACATCTTCTGGAGATTGCGGAGAAGTTGTCGGAAAAGTTTGTGTAAAATATTCGCGGGCTAGGAAAGTTAGTTATGTCTCGAAATGTCAGCTGAGAGGCTAGTATAGTTTCGCTTCGCGAGAACCATACCTACGCCCAATGTTTCGTTTCACAAAACATTGAAGCTAATAAGTTTCCGTAGGAAACTTAACTACGCGAAAACTAAGAGCGTGCTCTCGCACGCACTTAGTTTTATTTTATTCAAAATGAACATCACCCATAATTGTAGTTTCCATAAACTTTTTTACTTCACTTGGTGTTTCATAGTTGCCAAGTGCCCACATGAGTTTCATAACGATGGTTTCAGTATTCATATCACCAGCATTGATGATTTCAGATGAGCCTATTTGTCCCACAGCATAGACACCAAGTTCAGTACCATCTTCAATACACTGGGTCGTGATTACGACTGAAAGTCCTGCATCAATGAGTTCATCCAACTTTTGTGAAATGTTTGTGGACTCATTCGGTACACCACCCACTCCAAAACTCTCAACGACAACACCTTTATAATTTGATTTGATATAATCGAATAATTCTGGTTTGGTTCCTGGATGCAGCTTCACAACTATCACATCTTCAGAAAATTTCGTGTTGAGTTCCAGCGGTTTGCTCTTATCAATCACATAAGTCTTTGAATAGATCCCATGATACATGAGATTATTATATTTTGCCATCCCAAGTTTCATTTCAGCTACAACGGGAAAGTTTATGCTGGCAAAAGCATCTCGACTTTTGGATTTGGATTTCATAGCTCTTGAACCATTGATGATGATTCCGTCAAATGAGATGAACACACCCGGTATGCCTTCACGAGCAAACAAGAACGCATCCGATAGATTCTTTCTGACGTCCGAGAACAAAGCTCCAACAACGACTTGCGATCCAGTGATTACAACAGGTTTTCCCAAATTTTTGAGCATATAAACAAGAGCCGCCGAGGTATAAGCCATAGTATCAGTTCCGTGTGTGATCACAAAACCATCGTAAGCGTCATAATGCTCATACACCGCTGTCGCTATTTCTCCGATCAGGCTAAGTGTCATATTCGTGCTGTCAATCGACATGAGAGATATTGTTTGAATTGTTGTTTTTTCACGAATCTCAGGCATAAACATCAATAGTTCATCAGCGTTGAACGTTGGCGCAAGACCATTGATAGTGTCCGCAGATGCAATTGTACCACCAGTGGTAATCATAAGAATTTTCTTCATTTTTCCCCCTAAATCTTTTTTAGTTTATGAATCATCCTACAAAATAAAGCGTATTTCACTCATTTGACCAATTTTGTCAAAACCATTTTTTTCATACATGTATTTTGCTGAATCCAATTCATTGGTCACTAAATAGACTGTTTCACAATTTCGATCTATCGCTATTTCTATCATGTTTCTCAGTAGTGTTGATCCGAATCCCATGCGTTGATATTTCTGAATAATGCTAAAGTCCTCTATCTTTGCGACATCTCCAGAAATGAATAAATCACAACGCCCGATCAAATCGTCCCCATGATAACACAAATAAGCTTCAACACTGTTGTCTTTCAAATAAATTGGACTTCTTCCATAACACCTTCTCACACAAAAATCTCTTCCATTGATGGCTTCATCAGCGTCAAGGTCTACTGTCAGCATGTCATCAAGAGCTTCCACAGTTGTTACTTTCTCAATTCTACATCCTTCGATGCTCTTGATTGATTGTAATTTTGAAAAATCAAATTTATAAAATCCATTTATACTGAGTACTGATGGGTGTTGAATGTATGAAAGTATTCTAGAATGGACATCTGAGTTGATGATGAGATTGCAGTATTTTACTCTTTCATTCTTACAGACTGCAATTTCTTCCTCAATCAAACTTCTAATCTTTAATTCTTTTTCTTTCTTTTTGATGTAAGTGAAATTGTGACTGTGCATATCTCTAATTTCATGATTCCTAAATCGAATGATATTCTCATCCTCATACTCCACACAGAATTGCCTTGTGTAATTCAATTCGCACTGAATAATATTTTCCACAAAAACCATATGATCCATTCCTTTCATCATTTAAGTTTTTTATAATCCATATATATTATAACATTCATCAAATAAAATTGGGATAATTCTTACGAGATTTGACAAAAATGCTTTTGTGTTGTATTATTTAACAAACTCATTTGAATAATGTTTATAAAATATGTGTTTTAGGAGGCAGGGCATGGACATAAACACACTTAATATCGAAGAAATAAAGAAAGGGTTTAAACTTTCCGAAAGCATTGAAGCCTATCAATGTCTGATTTGCAATAAAACCTATAATCTTGATGAAATTTTTCCTGTTGGCGAGCGTTTCTTCACAGCGGAGCATCAAATAAAATCCCACATCAAAAAAGAACACGGACACACACTTGAGTATCTTCTTTCACTGGATAAAAAACTCACAACACTCACAGACAACCAAAAGGAAATCATATCGTTGATGGCCAGTGGTTCAAGCGATAAGGAAATCGCAAGTGATCTTTCCCTATCTACTTCAACAGTAAGGCATTTGCGTTTCACCATGAAAGAAAAAGCCAGACAGGCAAAAGTTTTTCTCTCCATATATGAAATGATATTTGAAGAAAGGGGTGATTTCATGCCAATTCATACGAAAGCCACTATGGTGGATGATCGCTATTTTATTTCTGAGATAGAACAAAAGAAGATTCTCGAAAATATGTTTTATTCACTTGATCCGTTAAAGCTAAAAATTTTCTCTCCCAAGGAAAAAAAGAAAATAGTGATTTTAAGAGCGATTGCGGATTCGCTGGATCCTGAAAAAAAATATTCAGAGCTCGAACTCAACGAAGTCCTCAAGCAGATTTTTCACGACTTTACAACTCTGCGCCGTTATTTGATCGAGTACGGTTTCATGGAAAGGACCAAAGACGGTAAGGTCTATAAGATCAAAAGCTAAAATCAAATGAACAGAAATTCACTCGACACAGGTACGGTTACAGTGTATAATCAATTATAAAATTATTTGAGGTGAAATTATGTCTGAATTAAAAAACAACCAAGAAGCGGATCATTCATGTGGTTGTGGAGAAGACCACGATCATGATCACGAACATCATCAACATACTGTAACCATTGAACTTGAGACTGGTGAGGAAATGGAATGCCCAATCATTGAAATCTTTGAGGTCAATGAAAAGGAATACATCGCTCTCTTACATCCAGAAGAGGAAATTGCAATGCTTTATGGTTTCCTTGATTATGAAGATGGTTCAATTGAACTTACTGAAATCACCAGCGATGAAGAATATGAACTTGTATCCAAAGTTTTTGACACTTTGTTTGACGAGGAAGATGAAGAAGACGAAGCATAGAATGAACCGCCAATTGCGTACCTGGTACGCAATTGGCGGTTATTTTTTTCAATAAATATTTATTGCAATTCGATAAATGATTTGATACTATAATTTTGAGGTTTTCCACAAAATACAAACGTGTGAGGTCAATTCATGGAAAAAGGAACAACGCTATTTTTAAAATCTGTGCTAATCGTCATGGGACTTCCCATACTAGCATTTTGCATTCTAATCATGCCGTCCATCGCAAAAGAAATCTTGGGCTATCACCCTGAATACAGTACTTTTATATATGCAGTCCTGGTTGTCATGTATGCCACAGCTATACCTTATTATATGGCGCTTTATCAGTCATTCAAACTCCTTAACCTCATAGATGCCAACATGGCGTTTTCGGACCTTTCCGTTAAGGCACTTAAGAATATCAAGCAATGCGCTTATGCCATCAGTATAATGTATACTCTCATTATGCCTTTCTTCTATATTTTAGGTGAGTTCGATGACGCTCCAGGAATAATACTTATAGGATTGATCCTAATATTTGCATCAACGGTGATTGCATTTTTCGCTGCCATACTTCAAAAGCTTCTGAAAGATGCTATTGAGTTCAAATCCGAAAACGACCTGACAGTGTAAGGAGGCAGCCATGGCAATTATAATCAACATCGATGTGATGCTGGCAAAAAGAAAAATGAGCGTTACCGAACTTACAGAGAAAGTCGGAATAACGATGTCCAATTTATCCATTTTAAAAAACGGGAAAGCCAAAGCCATCAGATTTTCAACTCTTGAGGCCATCTGCAAAGCACTGGATTGTCAGCCCGGTGACATACTTGAATACCGTGAGTAAACACAAAACGTCAGCCGAGGGGCTGACGTTTCTTTATCCATGATTGATTTTAAATTTTGAGGCGAGCTTTATTGAAGTTTTATCTTTCGTCTCATAAAAACTGACTTGTCCATATCGGTCCACTAAAATGATTGTCTTGAAAATTGTCCCATATTAAGGTGTATTTATATGGATGGAAGATAGTGTTCGTTCGAGTTCGATTGAAATTCCAGTTCTCGGAAGCAGATCATCTGATGGAACTTCATCGTCATTCAAAATCTCGAAGA
>JAIOSU010000234.1 GCA_021107455.1 Clostridiales bacterium
TTCATTCAATTTCAAGGCCATAACCTAATGGAAACAGAATCTCTGCTTCGCGATCTGAACTCATAAATGTAATATCATAACCACTTGTTTCCTTTGGCCATGTGATCGGCAGCTTTCCTGTGAATGGCATTTTGCTATAGAGCACATCGGTGATGCCCAGTGCTTCAGTACCAGGCAGAAAGCTCATGACCAGTGCATCCCAATCGTTCAAATGCTCTTCGATTTCTAGAGGTCTACCCGCGACAATTAGTGTCACCACAGGCTTTCCATAGGTCTTCGCCAGTTCTGCAGCTTCCAGATTTCCATTGAGTGATAGAGGACCGCTAAGTGATGCATCATCCGTATCACCGAACATTTCTGCATAGGGTTTTTCACCGATCACGAGAACGATCACATCGGCATCCGTAGGACTGTCGACCACAAAATCGCTTGTCTGTTTAAAAGCATCCAAAATGCTGTCTCCCCATAAGAATTGCTCCGTCATTGTGCCCTGCCACTCGAGAGTCCACCCACCACTTTGTATGCCGATATTGTCAGAAGCCGGTCCCATAACATAAACGCGTTGATCTTCCTTCAGTGGCAAAACGTCTTCATTCTTAAGGAGCACCTGTGATTTGGCTACGGCTTCTCTTGCGGTTGCAATAGCGAAATCAGACCCCAATTTATACTCGGATGCTTCTGGTGCGGCATCTAGTAGGCCAGCCTTCCCTTTCATATCAAGAATTCTTGACACCGCCTCGTTGATCCGCTCTTCAGAGATTCTTCCATCATTCACAGCGTTAAGCAGCGCATCATAGGTCTCTTCACCATTATAAGGTTGCATAAGCAGATCAATACCCGCATTGACGGCTTTGACAACCTGATCCTCAAGCATTCCATGTAATCCATAAATGCCTTCCCAATCCGATATCACAACACCCTCAAAGTTCATTTCATCTCTAAGAACCGTTGTCAAAAGATACTCATTTCCATGCATCTTTTCACCACTTACACTGCTAAAAGATACCATGATCGCATCCACGCCAGAATCTATTGCGGACTGATATACTGGGCTGTAAATAGCCATCATGTCCTCAATCGGCATGGCAACATTGCCTCGATCGATCAGGTTTTCACCTTCTCCAGTCCCGAACTCAACATAACCGTCTCCAATAAAGTGTTTGGCTGTGGCAATGATTCCTGCATCTCTTAAACCTTCAATATATGAAACACCTAGCTTCGAAACGATCTTTGGATCTTCACTATAGCCTTCATAGGTTCTGCCCCATCTTTTGTCTCGGATTACTGACACGGCTGGAGCAAAGTTCATGTGAGCCCCGATTACCTTCATCTCTTCAGCAGTTGCCTGTCCTATTTTGCGAAGGAGTTCAGGATCGTTCGCTGCACCAAGACCAATATTGTGAGGAAAAATGGTAGCCATGGGTACATTATTGTTGCCGTGAACAGCATCAATACCATATATGACCGGTAAGCCACTGGATGAACCGGCGGAGGCTTCCGCGTATTCAGTCATCATTTCATTCCAGGCACTGATTGATCCGTTTCCAGGTACGCTTCCTCCGCCGCTTAAAACAGAACCGATGCCCAGAGCTTCGACTCTTGATAACGACAGACCGGACCGTTCCACTTGAATCATTTGGCCGACTTTTTCCTCAAGAGTCAAATCACTCAAAGTTTTTATAGCATTGGCAGTGGGAACCTCATCTGCTGAACAACCGCTCAAAATCAACAGCATTGCAAGCATCACAAGGATTATTCGTTTCATTTGGCTCCTCCCAAGATTGTGTCGATTTGAGTCAGCTCTTCATCTGAAAAATCCAAATTATTGATTGCTTGAACGTTTTGAAGGATTTGCTCGGGACTACTGGCTCCCATGAGTGCAGAGGTCACCTTTGAATCTCTTAGGACCCAAGCGATCGCAAGTTGTGACAAAGTTTGATTTCTTTGATCGGCAATCACTTTCAGTTCATGAAGCTGATGGATTCTTTGTTCAGTCAAGTCCCCCTTGTTGAGCCATTCACAGTGTTCCTTCTCAATTCTTGATGTTTTTGGAATACCTTTCAGGTATTTGTCAGTGAGCAAGCCTTGTGACAAGACTTGGTAAGCTAGTGTTCCTGCGCCAGCTTGCTCTTGCAGGTCCAGAAGTCCATCGCGCTCAAGATTTCTATTGAACATGGAATAGCTAGGCTGTGTAACCACATAAGGCACATTGTATTTTTCCATGAATGGTATTGCTTTTTCTGTCTCAGCTTTTGAATAATTGGACAATCCTGCATAAAGCGCCTTGCCGGATCTGACCAAATCAGCAAGTGCCATAACTGTTTCTTCAATGTCCGTTTCTGGATCAGGTCGGTGATGATAAAAAATGTCCACATAATCCAGTTTAAGTCGTCTCAGACTTTGGTCCAGACTTGAAAACAAGTACTTTCTACTCCCGCCATCACCATATGGCCCCGGCCACATGCCATACCCAGCCTTTGTCGAGATTATGAGTTCGTCACGATAACCGCTCAGTTCCTCACTTAAAATTTTTCCAAAATTGGACTCCGCACTTCCCGGTGCAGGACCATAGTTGTTCGCCAAATCGAAATGGGTGATGCCTGAGTCAAAAGCCGTCAAAATCATTTGTTTTGAATTCTCAAAGTTATCCACATCACCATAACCATACCAAAGACCGAGTGAGATCAACGGTAGCTTCAACCCGGATTTCCCTAGTTTTCTAAATTTCATGTTCTCATAACGATTGCTATTCATAGTCAAAATCCTCCTTAGTTTTATCATTACAACTGATTTCATTTTGCGAAATCGATTTCTTAAATAAGCCAAATAAAAAGTTGATTACTCAACTTTAATATTTTTGACAGTATCACGAATCACAAGTTCCACTGGCATACGTATAATCCCTGTGGGTAATTCTCCACTTTCGATAGATTTGACCAAAGTATCTGCGACTGTGATTCCTATAAGATCCTTCTTTTGCCTGATGGTGGTCAGTGCCGGTCTTGAGTATTCAGCCAGTGAAATATCATCAAAACCGATGACGGATACATCTTCCGGTACATTATACCCTTTGATTTCAAGGGCTCTGATGGTAGCAATTGCCATAACGTCCGATGCTACGTAGATAGCCGTCGGAATGGTTGCTTTTGAGAAGCGTTCCAGATATTCGATTGCTTTGTCATAAGTCACATCATACTGAAATCCGGGTGATTCAATAAAATACTCATCATTGTAATCGATACCAAGTTCTTCAAGCGCCATCTTATAGCCTTTTAATCTTTCCTTTCCGGCAATGGAATTCTGTTGTCCGCCTATATGCCCAATTCGTCTGTGTCCATTGTCGTAAAAACAATTGACGGCAAGTTTTGATCCCTCAACATTTTCAGATATAATCGACGGTGTGTTCTCAAGAACAATATCCGTAGTGACACACTTGATCTTGCTCTCCACCAGTTTGTTGACATCCACATCACCAGGATGAGTTGTGATAATAAAAACTCCATCTACATTTCTATACTTGCAATGGTCCAAATATCCAATCTTGTTGTCACCAAGCGTGTTGTTGATAAAAACAGTATCGTAGCCAGATTTCCCAATATGTTGTCGGAAATGTTCAAGAACTACAGAGAAAAACTGATGCTCCAGCCCAATCCCCATATCCTCAGAAAAAACAACTCCCACAAGATAGCTTCTGTTTGTCTTAAGACTCCTAGCCGTCAGATTGGGAATATACCCCATCTCTTTGGCAGTGGCTAACACTTTTTCCTTGGTTGCCGGACTGACGTCCTTATAGTTGTTGAGAACCTTTGATACAGTAGCAGGAGATGTTCCAACCACTTTGGCAATGTCATATATGGTGGGCATATGTTTTCCTCTTTTCTATTAACTACTCATATTTTACCAATTACAAAGAACAATTACAAACCATTACATTTAAAATGGTGATATAAAGCACCGATCAAATTGGCATCTGCACCAAAAGTACATTTTCCAACATTCGGCCTTGATGGATTGACAGAGAATCTTCCGTACAGAATACTAAGTGCATCATTGATTCTGGAAATCAGATCTTCCCGTTCACTGATTCCACCACCGATCAGCACCAGCTCCGGATCAAAGGTATGCTGAATGTTATGGATACCTTGAGCGAAATATTTAATAAACTGGTCAACACAAAATCTCGCGTCTTCATCCCCGGCATCCATTTCAGAGAAAATTATTTTACCGGTGACGGTGTTGACATCAATATTTTTCTTCCTGGCATAAGATTTGACAAGTCCAAAGGTCGATCCCACTTCACTCCAGGAATAGGGTATACCACTAGAATCCCACCCCAAAA
>JAIOSU010000147.1 GCA_021107455.1 Clostridiales bacterium
AGCTAAAGAATAATTTCCTAACCTCCGGTTGTAAATTACTTTATCATCTATTTTCAAATCTCTTCGTTCGCCAAACGGAACTACGTTTACGATCTCATTACCAACAATGCCGCTACTTCTAATGAACTCCCAGACAAGCTTCGTTTTTTACCAAATTGACAAAGTTTAGTTATCTAATAAATCCGAAACGAATTTGTTGCGTTAAGTTCTTGAATTTATGTTTTGGAATCTTCCTTTTTTAGTCTATCAGTTTGATAAAGGAAGTTATCTAAAGTTTTGTGGTTCTCTGATAAGTATGAAATATTTGTCTATTATTACTCACCTGATTATTCGTGCTAAATTAGTCAGTAAAAACTCAGCTTCGGCCCTCCCACTCCGTGCGAAAATTTATCTTTTAATAACTATAGTTACATAAACCATTGTTATGTCAGATTCTTCTGTAAGTATTGTAAATTATGCTCTTTTAGTAAACCTTTTCTCCGAGTGGTCTATGCAGCTATACAGCGTTTTGACAATTCAACCTTATGCGAAAACCTGTTTTCTGTTTGATAAGAAATTACCAAACTGAAAGATTTTGCGGCACAGTAATGGTAACATCGCATCAGAAAAAATGCGGGGGCTTGGTAGTTTTCAAACTTATTATTATCTTCAAGCTTTATTAACAGGTGATAAGGAAACTGGGCGAAATCCCGCACTCTTTCTATACGCCGGACGTTATAGGTAATGCTTTTTTTGGTGCAAAATATAAGCGAATGAGTATTTTTAATATTTTTAGAAGGACGAAAAGGGAGAGAAAATTAAATCCTGAATCAAAATGGATAGTTTCAATAATTAATGGAATTATTTCTTTGACAGAACCAGATGGAAATGAATCTGATTGTATAATTAGTGAAATTGAAAAAGTTATAATTGAAACTACCGACCAAGGACCGTTTTATCCAGATGTTTGGTGGAAAATTTTCACTGATGAGAAAGTTTTGATTTTTCCAGAAGGAGCAACAGGTGAGTTAGAGTTTTTTACTGAAATACAAAAGTTGCCTGAATTTAATAATGAAGAATTGGCTAAATCAATGAGCAGTACTTCTAACAATTTATTTGTTTGTTGGTCAAAGAAATAAGTTTATAATTAAAATATTATTGTAGTATGAATTTGAAAATTTTAATTCCGATTTTAACCATTTTTTTACCTTTATTAGGTGCATTGGTTGGTTATATTATTCGACATAATCTTGACAAGAAAAAAGAACTTGCAAGTGAGATTAATAAAGAACGAAGAGAATTGTATCAGCAATTTGTAAACTTAATAATTGACATTTTTAGTAGCATAAAGACTGGAGAGCAATTTGTTGATAAGGATTTGATTAATAAGTTATTTGGTTTTTACAAAAAATATGTGCTTTTCGCTTCACCTGGAGTAATTAATGCGTATTCTGACTATTTTCAATTTTTATATGCAGCGCAAGGAAACTCAGAGAATGTTGAACCAAAAAAACATATTTATACCTTGTCAAAGATTATGTATGAAATGAGAAAAGACCTTGGTTTGAAGAATCGTAAACTTGGAGATAACGGAATAAATCTTTTTCGAGCAATGTTGACTGACTTTGATAAAATGATGAAATAAAAAAACCACAACCTATAACACGCGTTCAACAAAAATGCGGGGTTTTGTAGTTAAGCATAGTTTCTTTACTTTTATGTTTCATTATCAACGGGTGATAATGAAACAGGGCGGCAAACCCGCACTATTGTTAACGCGGGACCGTTAGGGCACATTAATTTGCACGAAAATGAAAAAACAATTATTTCTAATTATTACATTATTTGTTATTAATAATTCTTACTGTCAAGAATTTGACTGGGCTGTAGGTGGTGGTGGTTGGGTTGATGATTGGGCAACTGGTGTAACTACTGATAAATACAATAATATTTATTTGACAGGTAGTGTGGGTTCAGGTTCAACAATATATGATTCAATAGCTATCAATCAAGGGGCATACTTAATAAAGTTTACGAATTCGGGAAATATAGATTGGTATGCTAACTTTGGCACTTCCTATACACATGGTGTTGATGTAGCTGTTGATGAAGTCGGTAATGTATATCTAGCCGGAATATATTCACATGGATTTACTATTGATGGAATTACTCTCCCTGGAGGGCTTCAATTTAGGATTTTCTTAATGAAATTTAATGAATCAGGTGAACTTTTATGGGCAAAAGATTACGGTACAATAAGTAATACCGGAAAATCTTATGTTAATGCCATAGGCATTGATGATGACAACAATATTTATCTAGGAGGACATTTTAAAAATAGCATCAACTTGGGTGATTCAATTTATACTGTAAGAGGGAGTGAAAGTTTTGATACAGATATGTTACTAATTAAAGTTTCTCCTGAAGGTGATGTCTTATCTGTTAAAAATCCAGGAAGCACCACCACCGAGTATATTTATGATATAGCTATTAATTCAGATGGTATTTACCTTGTTGGATATTGGGGAGGAAGAACAATAGAAATTGATACTG
Source organism: Clostridiales bacterium (assembly GCA_021107455.1). Taxonomy (GTDB): domain Bacteria; phylum Bacillota; class Clostridia; order Peptostreptococcales; family Acidaminobacteraceae; genus Fusibacter_D. The sequence goes on from JAIOSU010000147.1 coordinate 2,533, forward strand.
TACAATATGTAAGTCCCAAAAATGAGCTGGGTTACATTATAAAATATAATCATAATGGAGAATTTGAATGGGCAAACACTCTTAATGCTCCTTTATACTCAATATCATTTTCTATTACTCTTAATAATAATCAAGAAGCCATAGTGGCAGGTTTATGGTCAGAAGGAAGCTCCTTAAATCAAGATAGAATTTCGGTTACAAAATTTGACAGTGATGGAAACCTCTTAAATAATCAACTAATTAATAGTACAAGCTATCTTAGTGGTTATACTGCTGGAATTTTTGGCAGAAAAAGATGGGATGTTTCCTCAAATGGCCAATATGTATATTTAACAGCAGGACTTTCAGAATCTTTTGAAATTGGTAACCTATCATTTAATTCTATTGGTTATCAGGATGTAGCAATTGTTAAATTTAACGAAGTCGGATACCCTCAGTGGCTTTCTGTTGTGCAAGGTACTGGTGATGATGAAGGCTTACGATTAGCTTCACATAATGATAGCATTTATGTTGCGGGGGTTTATTCAAGTAATGAATTAAGCTTTGACACTTTATCCATTACAAATAATAGTGGTAATAATAATGATGACTTTTTTCTAACAAAACTTATAGATACGACATCAATTATATGTCCTGAAATTGATAGTTTCTATTTAACTTATCCAATAACTATTTGCGTGGGAGATTCAGCCTTTGTTTTAATTGAAAACAATTATGCCACATATACTAAATGGTTTCTTAATGAAGAAGAGTTAGATTTCAAGAATAAAAAACAAATTTATATTAAAGAAGAAGGTATTTATAAAGTACTAATTAATAAAAATTCCAGATGTCCAGTCCCAGAAATACAAATTAAAGTCGACTTTGAGGAAAATCAGGACGAAAATACTAATATTGTTATTCATTCTAAACCTGAGGCTGAGATAGAGGGAACAGAACAAATATGTTTAGGTGATACTTTATTTCTATTTACACCTTCAAATGATAATTATACATATAGCTGGATTGTGCCAGAATCGTTTCATAATATAGACACAACAACTCATAACTTAGAAGTAGAAATAACAGAAAATATTGATTCAGTAATGTTTTATGTAGAAGTAAGCAACAAACAAACTGGCTGCTTTAGTATAGATTCGTTTACCGTTTACGTTAATCCAATACCAAATCTCACACTTTATAGATTTGGTAATTCCATATCAATTTACAGTAATAACACAGATTTTTTTCAGTGGTTCTATGAAGGAATGGAGTTACCTGATTTGGCAAATTATCAGACTATAGTTGCTGAAAAAATTGGCTATTACTACGTTGTTGGCACTAATAATTATGGATGTACAAGCATATCAGACAGTATCCATATTAGTGAAATCTTAAGTGTTGAAAATATTGAATCAGATATAGATATAAAGGTATATCCAAATCCTGTAAGAGACTATATTTTTATTAATCAGACTTTGCCACTTGAGAAAATAGAATTAATTGACATCTCAGGCACTTTGATAAAAGTTTATTATAATGAATCGCTTTTGAATCTAGAGAACATAAATAGTGGATTATATATTTTAAAATTTTATTCAAAAGATTTTGTAAAAGCTGTTAGAATTATTAAGGAATAACGTGCCCTAACATTGGGTCATAAAGCATGCGGGTTTTAGTGTTTTTTTGACAATTTTAGTTATCTTTAACTTTCGGTATCAGAGGATACTGAAACAGGGCGAAAATCCCGCACAGCTTCATACCCAAGGACCGTTGTAGTGCCATTCCGCAAAAGCGGAATTTTATCCCTTCGTGCTTTGCACTCCCGGTCTAAAAAAAATGGCACTACAATGAGATCG
>JAIOSU010000294.1 GCA_021107455.1 Clostridiales bacterium
CCAGTAAGAGGAATACACCTCACTCACTCCTACCTAGCCTTAATCTCATCATATTCAACAACAAATTGCTTATTTGTGTGCTTGTTTGCTTGTTTGATACACACCTTATCTAACACTCTATATCATGTTCTCCAACTTTCTCTCCATTCTTTAAAGAGCCCTTACTGCTCTAATCTATTATCTGTCTTTTATGCTCTGTACTCTGTCCTATATGCTCTCTAATCTGTCCTCTGCATTATATGATCTTTGATCTGTCCTCTGCCTTATATGATTTCTGATCTGTCCTGTCTTCAGTCGCAAGTGTTCTCTGATCTGTCCTCTGTCCTATGGAATCTGTTCCTTGTGATCTGTCCTTTGTGATCACTAATCTGTCCTCTATGATCTATTCTCTATTAACTTCCTCTTTTCTCGCTTTTCATTTTTTTCAATTCACTCATCTCATAATCTTTCAATCATTTTTTCGAGTGTTGATAACTATCGCTTTTCGTTATTTAACCAACATTTTATCCCAATTGTTCTCATATCTTTTTCGATTTGTTTTTTCAATTTTTTCAATCAAAAAGCAGCCTGTCTAAGGCTGCCTCTTAAATCGTTTTTATAAAACTCTTTTCTAAAAATGATCTGGAATTCAAATTTGCATAACGGTTTATTAGGACTACACACCTTTTTATTTGCTTTTATAAAGTTCTTCTGCCCTCAATGGCCTTTGCGAGTGTCACTTCGTCGGCATATTCCAGATCGCCACCGACCGGGATGCCATGAGCTAACCTTGATACTTTGATATCAGTGCCTTTGAGAAGTTTTGAGATGTACATCGCTGTCGCCTCACCTTCAATGGAAGGATTAGTGGCAACAATCAATTCTTTGGTTTCATCATTTTGAAGTCTCAAAATCAGTTCCCTGATTTTGATTTCATTTGGTCCGATCCCCTCCATTGGAGAGATGGCACCATGCAAAACATGATAATAACCGTGAAATTCTTTCGTGTTTTCAATTGCAAGCAAATCCCTCGGCGATTCGACAACGCACATGATATAAGGATCACGCTTTTGATCGTTGCAAATATCGCAAAGTGTTTCTTCAGTTAAGTTGAAACACTTTTCACAGAAATGTACTTTTCGTTTAGCGTCCATGATGGCTTCGGCGAATTGAACTGCTTCACTGGCATCTTGGTTGATGATGTGGAACGCCAAGCGTTGTGCGGTTTTTCTACCTATTCCTGGAAGCCTTGCAAATTCATCAATCAGCCGGCTGATGGCTGGGATATATTTCATCAGACGCCCCTAAAACAATCCAGGAACGTTCATACCACCCGTGAGTTTGTCCATACTTTTTGACATTGTCTCATCAGCCGTCTTAAGTGCTTCATTGACAGCAACCATTACGAGGTCTTGAAGCATTTCGATATCATCTGGGTCGACGATTTCTGGCTTGAGTTCTATTTTGACGACTTCTTTTCTACCGTTGACAACCACTTTGATAGCACCGCCACCTGCTGTTGCCTCAAACTCTTGCTCTTCAATTTTTGCTTGCGCTTCCTGCATTTCCTTTTGCATTTTTTGAACTTGTTTCATCATATTGTTCATGTTTCCAGGGATCATAGGTCCTTTGCCCTTAGCCATAATTATCCTCCTATAATATCTTTATTATTTTATTTCAAGCACATTCTTATAATCCTTAAAATAGTCCATAATTTGTGCTTCTTCACTGTCTTTGTTTTCAACTGGTTCAGCCGCCACCTCGTAATCCAGTGTAAGTGACTTTTTGACCAGCTTGCTCGCAAGGCCATTCAAGTACTCCGTATTGGAAACGTTGACGAGAAGCCCCAGAAACATCTTATTCTCCGGTGTGACGGAAACTATGCATCTGTTACCTTTCAATAAGATTGGTTCGGAATTCTCCAAAATTGGATGGATCCCTTTCTTTTCACTTTTCAGTGTCTCAATAAAAGTCTGCCATATGCTTTTCACATTTTCAAGTGAAATATCCTGATCTGTGAATTCTATGAACTCTTCCACTTTTTGAGCTTCTGTCACAACTGGTTTCACAGGCTCAGCTGATTCGACCGCCTCTTTGATCACTCTTGGTGTAGCTTTTACGAGTTGACCAGACGCGATTGTTTTTTCAATTTTCTCAATTCTCTCCATCATGGCATCGTAGTTCACTTCCACTTCTGGGTTGATCAGTTTGATGATGGTCGCTTCAAATACAATGCGTTTGTTCTGCGAATATTTCATGGATTTGGAGAGTTCAATCAATAAATCCAGGCTACGTGTAATCTGTGTCGGAGTGATGCTGCCCACCACATCCACAAGTGACTGAATATACTCATCCGACGCATTGATCAATGCGTCATAATTGTTCTCCACCATTTTTACAATCAATAAATCCCTATAAACTTCAATCAACCCGTTGAGAAATTGATTCAAATCCTTACCTTGTCTAAGCACGTTGTCCACTGTCATGAGTGATTCAGAGGTCTGCTTCGTGGTTAGAAACTGAACCAAAAGAACGATCTGTGTTTTTTCGACAACGCCGAGCACATCCACCACATTTTCTATGGTCAAATGGTTACCACCCACGCTGAGGCACTGATCCAAACTACTGAGTGAATCACGAACCGCACCATCACTTTTTTGGATAATCAATTTCAGTGCTTCTGTCTCATATTCCACATCAATTTTTTTACAGATGTACTCGAGACGCTTTAAGATGTTCTCATAAGAAATACGCTTGAAATCAAATCGCTGGCATCTGGAAAGAATTGTTGCGGGAATCTTTTGTGCTTCTGTGGTTGCGAGTATAAATATGACATATTCCGGAGGTTCCTCAAGTGTCTTAAGAAGCGCGTTGAAAGCGCCTTGGGACAGCATGTGGACCTCGTCAATGATATATACCTTATATTTGCCTTTGGATGGGGCAAATTTCACATGTTCACGCAATTCACGGATGTCATCCACACTATTGTTGGATGCCGCATCCATTTCCACAACGTCAATAAATTGATCTTCAAGTATGCTCAAACAATTCTCACAGACATTACACGGATTGCCCGTTGTATTATCCAGACAGTTGACTGCTCTTGCGAAAATCTTTGCTGTTGAAGTCTTTCCTGTACCCCTGGTGCCAGAAAAAATATAAGCGTGTCCATAAGTTTTTGATGTGATCTGATTCTTTAGTGGTGACGTGATATGGTCCTGACCGATGATCTCATCAAAATCAAGTGGCCGCCACTGTCTGTAAAGTGCCTGATATGACATTTCTTTCTCCTTGCTGATCGTCAATGATGGTTTGAATGATCTCTCTATTTTCCTTGACAAGCCTTTCAATAATCTCAATGATCTCGGGATGGAATTGCATCCCTTTGTATTTAGTCAATTCTTTCAAAGCGTCGTCAATACTGCGTGCATATGAATAGGATCTTGCTGATGTGATGGCATCGAAAGCATCAGCGGCTCCGATAATTGCTGCGAACGGAGGCAGCTCTTCCAGAGTGTGGGATGGATAGCCCAAAAGGTCAAAACGTGCATGGTGATAAAGGATGCCTTCTCGAATATCATCACGTAAATGGATTGTATCCAAGATTTGTATCCCTTTTTCGGGATGAAGTTTCATGATTTCATATTCTTCGTCTGAGAGCTTGCCTCGTTTGATCAAAATATCCTGATCTATTCCAATTTTACCAACATCATGTAAAAGACCTGAAATTTCAACATTCTCAATCTCTTCATTACTATAGCCCATTTTTTTTGCTATTTCAACTGCAAATCTGGATACTCTTCTAGAATGACCTTCTGTGTATTTGTCCTTTGCCTCGATGACACTGACCAGCGCTTCGATGGTATTGAAATACTGTCTTCGCAGCTTTTCATAGATGATGGCGCGTTGAACCACAATGGAAGCTTGATTGTTAAACATTCTAAGTATGTTATAGTCATTGATTTTTATTTCCTGTACTAATCCTATGCACATGATTGCAATGACCCTGCCTTCAACTTCAAGAGGAGCAAATGCCATGTATTTTACAAAATCTCCAAGCTCGGAATCCTGTTTCATAATTTTGACTTCGAGTGAATTGAGCCATTCCTCATCAAAATTCTGTTCGATCTCAAATTCCAAAAATTCTTCTCGCGATAAATTTTTAGAAGTGTATGTGACGAGTTCCCATGCATTCTGATCATTCAGAGTATAAATACATCCGAGTGAAAGATTAAAAAGATTCTCAAGTCGTTTGACAATATTCTCAAGCAATTCATCCACGCTTCTGTTGCTGATCAACGCAGAATTGATCTGATTGATGTAATCTAGTTCCTTCTTCTTTCTTATAATACGACTTTGCAGTGTGATTTCATCACCGATGGATTTTCCAACACAAAGGAAGGACCCATCAAAAAGCTCAATGGTCTTGAAACTAACATATTCGAAAGCTCCACCCTCATGATTCTTATACCAGATTCTTAGAAACATAGGCTCTTCATTCGCTTGAAAAAGAGCACTGATCTTTGGACCATTGTCCTCTTTTCCACCTTGGTAGAAATCAACGAAGGATTGCCCTATACAGTCTTCCTTCATGTATCCCAATCTAGATGCGAAAAGATCATTCACATCAAGCACCATACCATTCGAATCCAGCCTAACTAGCAATTGATCCGAAAATCCAGAAAGATTATGGTTTATGGCATCTTGTAATTCAAATGCTGTAACATTCAATTTTTTTTCTTCGCTGAGTTCATTTGTCATTTTTTTGAGTCGATTGATTTCCTCTTCCAACAAAGTACAGTCCTTATCCATTTGAGAACCCACGCTTTGAGAAAAATGCATAGAGCGAATCAATTTGATCAAGCGTTCCTCACCATTGTTAAGAGGTTCCATTTCCTTTATGAACTCATTTTGTTCATCAAAATTCATTGAAAGTATTTTAGTGATGCGATTGGTTTTTTTTATCTTACTGAGCATAAACTTATTCCAGACAAAGAAAATTAAGCCCTGAATTAGTACATAAACGGCTATAAAATCCAGTCTAAATGCTCCGTTTTCTTGCATGAAAATCACTGCAGTCAATGGAAACAATATGAAAAGCATTGTTGTCATATTAAATTTAAAACTCAATTGCATCTTCATCTATTTCAACCTCATTTATTGATAAACACTTTGGATTATGTTGCCTGTCTCATTTAGAATCGCACCTAATATTTTAAGAAATTGACCTGAGTAAGTCGTATTACTTTTTTCTTTCAGAGAATCAAGAGCTGATTCCATGGTATCAATTTTGATTTCGGTATTGAGTAACCAATCCAAATCGTTGGCAATCCTGATAATTTGAGCATAATAAGGCTGCTCAGAAAGGTCTGGATCGGTATTGTTACTCAAATCATAGTCCAAATGATGGTATTCTATACCATCGAGTACATCACTGCTCAAACCAACTTTTTCTATCATACGACGACCTATTCTACTATGATGATGAATGTCCTCATTATTATAATCATCTTCATGATCTGATGACAATTTTCCGACATCGTGCAACAAGCCCGCCATATAGATTTCATCAACTTCATGCTCGTTAAGATAGAGTTTCTCAGCAATCGCCCGACAAATTTCGGCGACTCTTCTTGAGTGCCCACTAAACCATTCCGAATTGATTTCGGAAGCAGTCACAAAGGCTTCAACAGTCTTGAAATAATTGGATTTCAATTGATCATAGAGCAATATTTTTTCAAGAGCTATTGTGAGATTGATGGATATGGCTTCAAATAAAGTGAGATTCTCCGTATTGAACTCATTGTCACTGACTATGGACATAATTCCGAACGTCTTCTTATAATTAGCAAGTGGAATATAGGCAATTTTTCCGCCTTTTCGAACAACATTCTCGACATCAGGATCATTAAACAAAAGATCTTCGGGCTTATTGATGAAAATCATTCTATTTTCATTGTAGGCATAACCCATGTGAGACAATTCAGCTTCAACCTTGCTTTTGAGTATAAACTGCTTGCTGTAACCACTTAACGCTTTTATCTCCAATTCGTTGTTATTGTTCAACAATCTGATAGTTGTTGAATTCAAATTATTTAAAAATGCAATCTTGTCGAGCGCTTCTTGGAGCGTCCCACTAATTGTACTTCGACCAATGATTATCTTTCCAATTTCATTGATCACATGAAGATCTCTACTTTTTCTAAGGTAATTTTGATTCATTTTCTTTTCGAAATCAGTGGACTTTGATGTATATAAGATGTACTTGACTGTTTCGTTCTCGAATATCCTTATGGATTTCCCTTCAAGTGCAACGTTGCCACTGTCTTCTTTAAACCTGTAAAGTATACTTCCGAAATTTCTTTTATTAAAGATATCCATTTGGTTTTCTGATATTTCCAGAAAATCCATCAGATTATTAATTTTCTTACCCTTACTTAAATTGCTTTTGAACGCTTTATTTATGAAAAGTATCTGACCATGTGCATCTGTGATCCAAATTCTTTGAGGCAATAGATTCGCAAGTGCATCAAAAAAGTGAATGGAATACTCTTTCTTTTCATTCAATGATTTGACTTCTGCCTCAATAGAACTGGAGACCTTCTGCATATTTTTCAACTGAACTTCTAGAGTCAATAGCTCCTCTTTTTGATCTGTAATCTGAAGCATTTTTTCTTCTTGCTCATTACGTAGATTTTCGAATCTCATTTGGACTTTTTGTCTATCTTTGTCTCTAAACAGCATATTTTTTATACCGACATTTTTGTTGAAATGTATGATTTCTCTCTTAATGGCATATGTCATTCCAGTGGCCCCAAGAATAATAATCCCTACTGATACAAGAAGTCCTCTTGTATTGTAGGAAAGATCAAAAAACGTGAGTTGAGCTATACTGGTCGAAAGGACTACAAGACCGTAAAGCAAACTTAGAATCATTATATTTTGTTTTCTTTCCAAGTCCTCTCACCTCCCAATAAAAAAACACCCTTAGTAAAATTATATTCGATTATGTCCTAAATGAAAACCTTCTTTGACAAAATAAAAAATCATCACTCTGATTAAAGAATGATGATTTCTTAATTACGCCGTGCACTCAGTTTCGAAATACCATTATGAGCGTAACCCAAGTAGTTGACTCAAACCAGGAACCCCCGCGGCACATAGGTGTTCAAGCTTACCGCTGCTTCCTTCCGGATCTGACGGGGTTCACAAGTACCTATTGCGCGGGACCCAATTATCAACATCACTTTCTCGGAGCAGACCCCACAATGGACGCCCTCGACTGAGCATCGACCCTGCTATAGCGGATTGCAGGTTACAAGGCACCGCTACCTCCCCATCTAGCACGGCATAGATGATCAACTGGCGGAGAGAGCGGGACTCGAACCCGCGGGGCCTTGCGGCCTTACACGCTTTCCAGGCGTGCCCCTTAGCCAACTCGGACATCTCTCCATATTGTTTATCTCCTTTTTTTGAAGAATGAAGTCAATATCGATCTACATTCCTCTTCCAAAATCCCTGATTCTATTTCAGCGTAATGATTGAGTCCCTTCATTTCAAAAAGATTGAAAATTGAGCCACATGCACCTGCTTTATAATCACTGGCACCGTACTTGACGGACCTGATTCTGGACTGATAAATAGCCCCACAACACATGGGGCAGGGCTCTATTGTAACATAGATGTCGCAGTCTGTCAAACGCCATCCGCCCATAGCCTTGGAGGCTTCCCGGATAGCATTGATCTCAGCATGTGAAACTGCACATTCATCGCTTTCTCTAGTATTGTGGCCTCTACCGATAATTCTATCTTTATATACAATGACTGCTCCAATTGGAACTTCATTGAAGACAAGTGCTTTTTCTGCTTCTTTTAGTGCTTCACGCATAAAATATTCTGATTGGTTCATGTTGCCTCCCGTTTTCAAAATCCTCAGTTCTTCAATTTCTGATTGATTTGATTAAGCAGATCAATGATTCGAGCAAATCCCATAATCAGTAGCCCAATACAAAGAAACGGAATGAAAATCCAGATGCCCAAGATATGATTTTGCTCCAAACCTAAGAATGCTGGACCACCCCAAATTAAAAATGCCGCTGTTGCAATGAATAACCCACCCATTGAATAAATCAATATACCTAAGATATCTTCTTTCATATTTACCCCCATCCTTATTCCGTCCTCTTTACTTATGGATATTATACTTTATTGTTTATAATAATTACATAAGCAAAATTTGATAAAGACCCATCAATACGGTGTCCTTGCTAATGTTCAGAAGAATTTAAAACTTAAATAGTGACCAACCGTTTTACTCTAAAACCGGTGATTTGTCAAAAAATAGAAAAAGGCTAGAGATGTTTAATTCTCTAGCCTTGAGCTTGCTGGCGCACCCGAGAGGAGTCGAACCTCCGACCTACCGCTTAGGAGGCGGTTGCTCTATCCACTGAGCTACGAGTGCAATGGTCTACTTGTTAAGATCACCTTTGATAAAGTGATTCTTAAAATATACGGTTACACGATCGTTTTGATGTTGTAACGCACTTTGTCTGATATATGGAACCTCTGAACCAAAATTATACACCGTTATTCTAGAGTTTTCAATACCCCTGTCCATTAAAAATTCTGTGATAGCTTGACTTCTTTCTCCACTAAGCTCTAAATTCTCCTCAGTTTGAATGAAATTTGGATAACCATTGACATGACCTTCTATCACTATAGGCTCCTCAGGATAAGCGCTAAGAACCTCCATAAGAATATCAAGTTGCTCAAGAGACTCTTCATTCAAATCTGATTGGCCTTTTTCAAAATAGAAAACAAACAACATTTGCTTCATGTCTTCGAGCTCTTCAACAGTATAAATTTTTTCTGGCTCAGGTTCGGTTTGCTCTTCAGGATCTACAGGAACTGTAGAATCTTCTGGTGTCTCTGCTTCTGTGGGAACTTCAGGTTTGTTTGCAACCTCAGAACTTGTATCTTCCGGTGCGACCACTTCGACATCTCTATTGAGGTCACTGATGTAAATCCCACCTTTGACCACGAGAGCCACAAGCATGAGCACAAAAATCCCGAGCACAACTTTACCTCTTGTGGTTAATCTGTAATGAGTCATATCACTACTTCTTTGGTTTGACGAATTCAACTAAATTGATGATTTTTTGAATTTCATACTCTATCATTGTGTTTTGGTCTTCCTGGAACTTCTTGCGGTTCTTGTTGACGTCCTTTAGATCTTCGATTCTTTTCTCAAGTTCGCGGATAGTGGCGTCGTTTCTATCAAATACCTCTTGTGTAGTTGCAACAGTCTCTTCTAGTACTGTGTTAAGTGAATCAATTCTTTTGTAGGCATCACTGAGTAAATCATCCAGTCCGATATTTGAGACCTTCATGATATTGAGCACCGTTTCTCTTTTGATATCCAGCGGTAAATTCTCAGGAATAGCTTTTAAATAAACATCTGTCATGAAAATCGTTTTTTTGACTTCTGAATCCAAGTGAGCATTTCTGTAAATCTCATCAATTGTCAGCATTTTGTTTTTCTCGTAAGCACCAATGATCAGATCCAGCTTATCGCTGATTTCATTCGGTGTGCTGACAGGTTCATCTGCTTTAACTTTGGTCATCTCTTCAACTCTTGGCTTTTGTTCTTCAAAATCCAAATTTCTTAGATCGGGAACGTGTTCAGGATCAGGAATATTTTCAGTTTGTGTCTCGATTTCCATTTTTTC
>JAIOSU010000070.1 GCA_021107455.1 Clostridiales bacterium
ATCAAGGTCGCTGCTCTCTTTGCTGTCACCACGAGCATAAGAACCGAAGAGTATTATCCTGACAGGCTTTGCAGCTTTCCTGAGGAGTTCAACAGCTTCCTGAATGGTTTTTTGAGAGATCATATCTTTCTTAGATTTCTTTTCATTGTTTAAGTTACTATTTGTACTGATGCAAATTTTGCCGGACTTCACCGAATCCGTCTTTTTTAAGCGCAGCCACCATTTTTTTGCCGGAAACCACTGGTAATTTAGGCATAGACAGCAATTCCTGCTCCCTCATTTTGCTTTTATCTAGGCTGTCTAAAACTATATTGCCGTTCGTCATTGATTTGCTTTATAATTTGATAGGTAAAAGTAGGTAATATCATAACATGATTACGAAATATGGCTCTTCATTATTTTGTATGGGGAAAACGATATCTATAATATTAAGGAAACATATCACAAGAGGATTATATTTAATATATAAGTGTCGATTGTTATCGAAATATCTAAGATTTCATCGTTAAGAAATATCTTTGAAAGGATATCTTAATCCAATCTTCCCATATGAAATAGCGAAGAGCCCGAAATATTAAAAGAATAAGCCTTTGCTCACATGCGTTTATTATCATAACGGGAATTGCTTCCAAGTGGATATTTCCTTGAACTTGAAGTTTTGACTTCTCCAAAAGCGAAACGTTCTGTTTCCCCATCACAATGAATACCTACAAGGTCAGCACCTGGCAAGCTCGAACCGGTTTTTCGTTCGTCCCGACCATCAGGCCACGGAAATGTACAGGTACGATGATGCGTAAGGTATGATTCGGCAAAGGCTTCACCCACTCGCCATGGTTCAGGTTCACGGTTGTGTCCAAGAACTCTTTTTAGGTTATCCTGGTCAAAATCCGTGTCAGGCAAACTCGATAACATGTTTGTAATATCAGCTGTTCCCTCGTCATCAAACACTACTTCAGCTATTGGACCGGTCAGGGAAGATTCCAGTTCACTGGTTGTGTAAGACAGGCCACAGCCGGTGACTGGCTCGGAGTCGAGAGTGTATTCGATTGTTCCGGTTGCGAGTGTCATTTTGTGGCCTCTGGTAGTTTATTTGTAGATGGTGTGTGTAGTTTTCCAGACATTCGTTTTGGAAGGAATACATCGCAGGATCCGTGAAGTTTGATTTAGCCAAGTTTTGATCGGACATCAAGCGCGACGTTTTACAATTCGAATTCTGTGATTATTTTAGTCATGATTAGTGGGTTTTGTTAATTATTGAAAGTTTCATGTGAGTCCAATATCCTTCAAATAGCGTGAAGGTTTTTGTCTCCATACATCTCCCCAAGGCATTACTTTGGTCATCGGATATGACAGATACAGCAAGCGTTTAGAGCGTGTGACTGCAACAAACATATTGCGCTTTTCTTCTTGCAATGCAGCGCTTCTCGCTCGATAGTCTGGAAATGTCCCCACCGTCATGCCCATTATCACAATCACATCAAACTCCAAGCCTTTTGCCGAATGTACTGTGAGCAAAGCCAAACCCTGTTTCCGTGGTTGCTGAGTTGTTCCTAATGCGATTTGTCCTAAAAACGATGTCAAACTGTGCTGACCTCCAGGCTGTGAATGCAAAAAGGAATCCCAGTGTTCCCGCCAGACTTTGATATCCTCCATAATCAATGCGCGTTCTTCTTGATTTTTCATATTTTCTGTAAACGTCTTCAAATAATCCATTGCATTTACAAATTTGAAATTCTGTTGCGTCCATTCCATTGCCTCTATGGCAGAGAGTACAGTTTCTTGATCTTTTCCAGATACTTTCTTCTTTAAGTTAGCTAATAGATTTAATCCATTGTCGATATTGATATTTGAGAATAGGATGTCTTCTTCACGCACGTTCCAGCGCTTAAGAAGCATTTCCATATGTAATCGGTCACGAGGATTTGTTAAAAGACGTAGACATAGTTCAAAATCTTGTAAAAGATTCGATTCGCTTTCATGCTGAGTTGAAAGTTGCTTATAGTACGGCAACTGACGTAGATTCAATTCTCTCTCCACCGTTAATAAAACATATCGATTTCGAGCCAACAAAGCGCAACGTTCCAATGTTATGGTACCCTCAATGTCTTGGTGTCCGTTGTCAATGAGGTTTTGAATATAGTCTAATACTTGAATTGCCTCATCCGTTTCATCTTTGCCCACTATCAATTCGATTGATCCAGCAATGGGCAATTCTCCTTCAATTTCATATTCAGGGTCTAATGCCTTTGCTGCTTTGACGACAGCTTGAGAAGATCGAAAATTTTCATTCATGATGATTCTTTTTGCATCAAAATCTTGCTCAAAAAGGTTAAGATATTTTGGATTGGCACCGTTCCATGCAAAGATAGCTTGCTTTGGATCACCCACCATCATTACATTGCGATGTTCGAATCCACAAAGAGCACGAAGAACTTGATACTGTGCCTCATTTAAGTCTTGTGCTTCGTCGATGCAGATGTAACGATATTGCCGACGGTAGAAGTCAGCAATTCGAGGACGTTCTTGAAATAAGCGATATGTAAGTAGCAAGAGGTCGTTAAAATCCACAGCATCGGATGCACGAAGACTATCGTTATAAGCTTTATAAACATTTCTATCAATTTCTTTATCCAACATTGCCGGAAGCAATAAATTGTTTTTGGCTTCCCCAATCATCTCAAGCCAACGATTAAGGAGTTTCTCTTGTTCTTTTGCGTTACCAACATTTTTTAACTCGTGCCTAAGTTCTGGATATTCAGGATCATGCATAACTGCTTGCAAAAGAACTTGTTTACAATCTTGATAGGATTCAAATATGTTAGGAAGTTTATTAATCCCGACGGATTTTCCTCGATTGGCAAGCACTTCCACACAAAAACTATGCAACGTGCCGATGAAAGCACGTTGATCTATATCTGGAAATTCAGATAAACGCTCTTTCATCTCATTTGCAGCTTTATTAGTAAAAGTCAAAGCGAGTATGCGAAAATGTCCTTTGCCTTCACTTAATAACCGCCGAATACGTTCTGTTAAAACACGAGTTTTTCCAGACCCAGGTCCCGCAACAACAAGTAACGATCCATCATCGTGCTGAACTATTTCACATTGAGTTGAAGATAGATTTGTAATCATGCTATATTCACCCTCTCCTTTCCAAATTCATATCTATGGACATCTTTTTAAATAGTTCTTGTAATTTATCAGGATATCTTCGTGTTTCGTCATCCAAAGACGTGATTGATTGAGCAAGCGGCACAGCGTACCGATTCTTTTTATCTGTCAAGACATCAACCAGTGCTCTCTTACGTCCTTCTGATGATTTGTAGTTTCTAGTTATTGTCTTTTTTTTCTTATTTCCATCCATTTTCGGTATGTAGTCAGTATCAAGATAATTTTCTGTCATATGGTAAGAGTCCAGCATAGCTAAAATCGCATCTTCATATTTTTCAGAGACCAGATATGACTCAAAGTAATGGTCATTTGGAAGTACAAACACATTTGCATGTTTGGTAGGATCTGAATCTGCAATTCCAATCTGTTCTAATGCTTTTTTAACATGTTTAAGCGCGTTGGTTTCGCCATCAGAAAAGATATACCATGGGATTTCAAAACTGGAAGCTAATCTAAGAAATGGTAAGTAATTTCCAGATCCGCCAACTCCAACCAAGTTGATTCCTAAAGCATTTGGTTGTCGTTGCCAATACGATTCAGCAAAAATGGGTAATGCTTGTTCTTCAGTTTCCCCCTCAAAGAGTACTAGGGCACGAGCATATAAAATGTCACCTCTTGTGTTTAATACCATACGATTGATCTTGCGAATATCCTCCTCATTAAGTGATGTTGTATCTATCTGTGTTACTACTGAATTTGCACCATCTTTTCGGAAGTGGCGGAATTGTGCAATCTTCGCTTGACCAGCAATATATGGAGAATGAGTGCTGATTATTCGCTGCCCAGACATTTCTTCGATCTGATTAAAAAGAGCTCTATGGGCTTGTGGGTGTAGGTGTGCTTCAGGCTCCTCTAATGCTAACATAGAATGTACTTGACCAGATTTTGCATTTTTTTGTCGCCATGTGGTATATGCGCGAAACATCAGAACTGCAGCAAGACACCGTGTACCCATACCATGTCGGGCTAGTGGAAAGGTCTGAGATCCTTTTGTTGCGAAATTTACATCCATGCCTTTACTCAAATCCCGTATGTGGCGTGGAATTGATGTAATAGAAACATTGCCCTTATCACCTCCTATGGTTTTATGCAAATCATCAAGGTGATCTTGGACGTGAACTAGAACATCGCTACTAGAAATAATCGCATGATTGAGCGTAGTAAGGGCTTCTTCGATATTTTCAATCTCTGCATCTGCAAGATTTAGATCGGACACTAATTTATGCCAGAATGAACCACGTTTCTGTAGTTCATCTCTTACATCACGTTTTGCATCGAGGAGATAAAGAGCCAATGACTCGATTTTAGCAGCTGAAACAGAGCCGGCAGTTTCATTGATTCTTGCAAGATCCCACTTCTTTGGATCATCTTGCCAATTTACGAGGAAATTTCTTTCTGTGATATACTCGCTTCGTGTTGAATCCCATTTCATCTGAGTACGGATTCCCACATATTCATTATCATTATCATCTTGTGAAATGCCATTTCCCCAAAGCTCAATCCAATAACTCCCTTCTGGAAAACTGTCAATTGTTTCTCCTTTATCATCGGTTGGGCGGATTAGCACGTCAATGGTAATTTCTCGTTCCTTTGGGACTTTATTTTCAGATGGTGCTAAAAAAATATCATCCCTCGAAATATCACGTTTGCCTATTCCTATTGCGGCGGAAAGTGCATCAAGAAAGCTTGTTTTCCCAGAGTTGTTTTCTCCAATAAGAACAGTTAACCAGTCAAGCGAAACGTTGACTTCTTTGAGAGAACGAAAATTGCGAATGCGTACTTCTATAATCTTGATGCCACTATCTTGAAACTTGATACTCATGCTCTTTTTTACCTCCTTGAATCTGGCATTTTTTGCATTTAAAAAGTGTCATTTGACCTTATGCATATTGCATCTCCTTTTAAAGTATTGTACTAAAACATAATTTATATTGTTTTCTCAATTGACTTTTTGGCATCTTATACTCTTATTTCTCCACACATTAGTTTTGGAAGAAATGTATCACGTATAATGGCGAGCATGTTGGATTCATCAAGATTTAATAAAATATTATTCATGAGCCCATTTACCTTTTCATCAAAGTGTTGAATCACCGATTCAGGTGGAACCGCGATTTCAATTTCTTTAAAAGTCTTAGTTGTAATGGTATCGAAAACAGTCCCATAAGAGTGCTTTTTCATTTCTATGACTAAGTTCGAAACCGAAAAGAAGACAAAGAAATCTCCGCGTTCAAATTTTGATTTTAAACCATAGTTTGATTGATTAATAGCCATTTCTCCTGAGAGAATACAATAACTTCCAACCGTTCCTCGTGCAGTAACAATAGTTGTGTACTTCGGTAAGAGTTTTGCGCTACTATTATTAATTCCTAGTTGTGTTATAGTTTTTTCAGTGCCAAATATGAATGAACCTCGGGCATTAGTTACATCTTTTGCAGATACCCAAGGAATCTCACCACTCCAGTATTCTGATACTTTTGTCTTTGGTGTTCCACCACTTAAAAGATTAGCACAATCAAGAATATTGCCAACCCTCCACCCCTCCGGCACTTCCCCCAATTCCGAATCCTGTATAGCCTCAGGAAACAGTTCGGCGGTGGTTTTGAGCTGGGCGTAGTCTTCCGGCTGCCCGGCCTGCATTTTGTCTAACTCATCATCGGTTTTGCCTGAGATGGCGCGCATGGCGGTACGGGTTACGCCTTCGGCATCTTCACCTGATTCGAGGGCGGCGATTTTTGCTTTGACTGGATCGAAATCCACAAACCAGCTTTTGAAGATGACTTGTGCCATAGATTCGAGGGTTTGGTTAATCTGGCGGTTGAGGGCGATTTTTTTATCTAAACTTCTCAGTATCAAACCAATCTCTTTTTCATTTTTACATTCCGGTTTTTTAAACTTTGCAGCAAAATTCCACTTTGCCCGAGGCATTTTCGTTCCCTCAGAGGCTCTTGTAGTGTCGTCAATGAATTGTTTTGACCCCATCCAATAGAATAAAAAATTGCGGTCAGTATTTACTTTAGGTCTTACCACCCATATATCGGTTGAACAAATCCCGTCACATGGTGCAATCACAACTTTTCTAAAATATGGTCTCAACTTACCAAATAAAATATCGCCTTTTTTGAATACTGACTTTTGAGAATCAACATCTGAAGCTGAGCCCATTCCGTTTAAAATAAGTCCATTTTCAACAATGTGTTCAAGACCTATATATGGAGTCTCTTGCGCTACGTTTTTAGGATGAACTTTTGCAGAAACTAGCTCAGCACAGTCTGCAAAGGTTAATTGTAAATCAGACATCGAAGCACAACCCCACCAAATACTGCTTAATCTGCGCTTGCATCTCTTCAAAAACTGTACGCTCATTGCCTGATAATAAATTTATAGTGTCATTTTCGACCAACTCATCCCCAGTTTTCTCCGAAACTTCGCCTACCTTAACTAAGTTCCACTCTTCAGGAATAATTCCAATTTCAGTTTCTTTGAATGCTTGTTTTTGGATCATTGCTTATCCTTCATTTTTCATTTAAAAGTAAAGCTCCAACTCCTATTGCCAATATGCTAAGAGCTACCAGCTCCTTATTTTGATTTTTCTTATTGACATTGTCAGCAATGAAAGAATACAATCTTCGTAATTCCGCTTGTTCTTTTTCTTGGTCAGATAAGTTTACATAATTAGTATTTACTAACATTGCTTTAGGTGTATTGGAATCCAGCAGAATGGGAGCTATTATTTTATTATTTCCTTTTGCAATACCAATTTCTTGTTGAACATACTCCGATTCTTTGGCATTTTTGCTATAAAATACAAGAAAAATGTCAGCTGATTTTATTTTACGTATAATTGTCTGAATTACTTCCGAGCTCGGCTCTAGATTTTCTTCTGCAAGAAAAGTTTTAGTGCCTTGTATACTTGAGATATGTTTCAATATAGGTTTGATATTCTCCAAATCCTTTGCGCTATAACTTACGAAAATCTTTAAAATTCCGCTATCAGCCATTCGAGCCTCTTTTTTTGATAAAACTTTTGCATACCTATTTTCATAAGTAACCATTATAATAACCTCTCAATTCTCCGTCCTTTTGAATCCATAATCAGAACCCATGCCCCGCTCTCCTGCACTATCAAACGCACCTGTGCGTTTTTCCTGCCTCTTCATCTACCAGCCACTTCCCAGTACCCGCCCATGTCAGCACCGATGCACCGGAGAATACCTTTTTTGCTGCATTTCATTTTGTCTTCTCAAAAAACAATTCTGCAACTTGAGTTTGCCCAAGTTCAGTCAACTCTAAATCCTCAATCTCAACCAACCCACATTTTTGACAAAATATTTCATTCTCAAAACTCAATTTATTTCCAAAAGTAATTTTTCCAACATTAAAGTCAAATGTCTTTCCACATCTTATACATTTTAAACTCAGTATTGCCAATTCAATCATCCCATCCTTCAGAAGTATTTCTAATTTCAGTTACCTTGAATCTCGTTTCCATCATCATGCCACTTCCCAGTACCCACCCCTGTCAGCGCCGATGCGCCGGAGAATACCTTTTTTGCTGCATTTCATCTCCTCGTTCCTTCTGAAGTGGATTCATCCAGAGAAGTAATTATTCCAAACTTTCTTCTTGCTTTCTGGTACTCCCCCTTAAGGGACAGCTTCACATTCTCGTCAATTCGGACATCATAACCGTAGATATATCCACAGTAAACTATTTTTCCACGAAATGGCAGAAGGATGGTCTCAACATAATGAGGCAATGAAGGAGGTATTACATCGCGGATATTGTCTTGCAGACCAATAACACCATATACCTTTTGCTTATTCGAAACCGTCAAAAATGTAGTGTGATCTCTCAAATAAGCCATAATCCAAAATTTGCCTTTTACTAAATTATTCCAGCTTTTTACAATTTCAAGTTCTTCCTGGGTAAAACTAAATGGTTTTTCATCGACAAAAGAATCAATAAGTTCAGTATGAGCTGAGAGCCTTTCATATAAACTTTTGATATCAGCCGGAGGGGCATTCTTAAACACTGGTTCTTTCAAGTTTTTTGTAACAGGATAATTCTGATTTGTATAAAACAAAAGCGCCCCGCTCAGCTTATAAAATAATTCCACATCTTCTTCGTTCAATTTCATTTTATTATAACTTCCCATTGGCCCGTTTTTCTTGACCCCATCCTTTTAACTAAGCCTTTTTCCTTAAGTTTCTCGACAATCTTTTTAGTATTTCGTAGATTTATATTAAGTATCTCCGACAATTCATTTGCAG
>JAIOSU010000219.1 GCA_021107455.1 Clostridiales bacterium
ACTGTATCAATCCACTCATCAGGAATCTGGGAAAGGCTATTGCAGTTGTGGTCAATGACAATATATTCAGCAAAAGATACTGAACAAAGAAATACAAGCGACGATAGCAGACACAATAATATCATCGAAACCTTGTTCAAAAAGCTCCTTATCCTTGTCATTTATTGACTCCTTATTGTATTGCGAGATATATAGCTGATATGAATAGGACATGCAATAAAAGCGAAAATACTTAAAGGATTTTTGACCCTATCTTATTATACCACATATCTTTCCAGCTTATAGGCCTTCTATTAAGCACTTGCCCCTTTTTTCTATTTTCAGAATAGAAGATCGAATTACATCAATGAATTATTTCAAAACTGTAAATCGAAAGGGCGTACCCCAAAAGCTCCTATTGGTCGGGATTTTTGAATAGTTCTGAAGAATGCTACTATGCGGTTTTAAGGTATTCAAAGGGATTGACCTTGCCAAGATCACAGCTACTAATGTTTAAAAGTAGCCCTTCAATTTGAATTCTTTAAATTTATCATTAATTCTATCATTTTTTCTCAATCTTATCATTATGCTTTGTAATTTAGTTTCATCAGATTTGTTTCTTACGATATCAAGTATCTCTTTATCTCCTAAAAAAATATGGGTGGCATTTGGATCATCAGTATAAAATGTAATTCCTCTTAGATCATCTACTTTAGGTATAAATTCACCTCTCACAGGATCTTTAATATTTTCAATAATAATATTTATTGAATTTTCATTGATATTCACATGCCAATTTAAATATTTTTTATTTACATAATAATTCAATAATCTAAATGTAGTAGGCACCCATATATTTCCCATCTTATTTTCTGCAGCAAGCTGCTTTAAAGCGTTTTGTGTTTTTACGGATAGATATGGGAATTCAATATTTTTACCAATATGAGTATAAATAATAGCATATCCCCCAACATTTATTAACTTTTTCAATATAGATTTTCTCAATGCCTCAGCTAATCCATCTGAGTCCGCTCCACCCCATGGTCCTTCAAAAGCAAAATTGCTTCTAGTAAATTCAAAAACAGATTGACCATCATCAAGAACAATTGGATAAACAAGTTCATTATATTTTCGCATTGCATATAAACGATTTCCTTGAATTGATAATATATACTTAACAATTTCTTTAAAAGTAAAATTCTTTAGCGACAGAAATGAATGGTGAATATCAAAACTATCAAAAAAAAAGACTGTAGAAATAGGACGCCCTTGACCCACAAGACCAGAGACCTGATTTTGCCATACGAAATAGTACCCTAATTTTGGAATTGAAATATCAGTATGATAAACAGTACTTTTGGAGTTATCGCCTAAATACATTATTTGAAAACCTATATAGATTGTAACACGACCATGATTACTCCAAATTTTAATTTGGCAATCATTTTCAGTAAGTATATCTATAATACTAATAATTTCCTGTCGATTTTTTGCAGTATTAAAAGAATGTATATGATCAATATATCCTAATTTTATTAATTCAATAATCACCTTTTGATCATTAGGATTTTTTGATTTTAAAGCAAACAACTCATCATCCTTACGTGCTGTATAAAAACTATTTCCAATTTCTAAACCCAAACCTGTACCAAAAGTAGTTTTATTGCTTGTATTTAAAAATTCTTGAATAGTTAAAAACTCTCTTAATGAATCTGTTCCATCAATATCGCTACAAATAGTAAGTGCAGATTTATAAGGAAAGGGGAATTCCCTGATATAAATTTTTGGGTGCTTTTTTTCTCTATAATAATATCTTCCTACTGTTGAGTATAAAACAATTTCAAAAGTAGAAATGAAAATTATTAATCCTAAAATAAATAAAAATGTCAGTTTTCCTATTTTTTTTAACATTCTATCCTCACATTAACTTTTGATGGGCTACTCATTTTTCAATCTTCACCAGGAAAATAGAGAAAGCAATAAAAAATCGTGTAATACTCTTTTTAATTCACTTATTCTACACAGGGTGAAGAAAACCCAATCTTGATTTCATGAGCTTAAATAATACTGATAATGGTACTATAAGAATATCCCATCTCATATGACGACTGTTTTGCATTAGCCTGTACTTTAGAACATTTGGCCATACTTATACCTGGTGACCCTGAGTTCAAGAAGGTAGTTCATCTATTAAATATTCAATGGATTCGATACAATCATTTAAAGGTGATTCCTCACCTATTGAGAACCACATTTCTTCCCGCATGAAGGACATACTGTAAAAGAGTTATCAGAAGTATATCCACAACTAAGGCATTTTTTACATACAATCTCAAGTGAGTTGCCTACTCCGGAAAAACTATTTACGCCTTTTATTTTGAAATCTCCGCCACCACTTGTTTGAATAAATAGTACCGAATTATCAGATACATTAGTAGTCATGATATGCGAATTATTTTTATATACCTTGTATTCCCCAACTGTAAGATCACAAACTAGAATTTGTAGATCTGAAGTTGAATCAATTGAGAAATTATAAATGCTTTCTTTTGTTTCCTCATTCGTTGAATTTGAGAATAACGCTATTTTTGTAACCGTGCCATTTATCTGAACACCTTTATAATTAGTTCCTGATAAACCTGTGACAGTAGATATTGAATCTGATATACTCGTTGGGTAAAGGACTGTTAAGAAAACATCATCCTTACTATTCATATTTGACTCAATTTCAAT
>JAIOSU010000153.1 GCA_021107455.1 Clostridiales bacterium
ACAATTCATTCTTACAAATTTGTTGTAGCACATCACTATGTTGGTATATCCATCGTTCCAATGAAAAAAGAAAAAATTATTGAAACCAAATACGCGAATGAAATGGAGTCTTATTCGCCTAAGCGTACTAGTTGACTTCCGGTGGGTTAACAAGTGAAAATGTGTTAATCAGGGGAATACCCTTTTGATGAATTAAAGAAAAAAATGCGTGGTAAAGGTGGACTGGTTGCATATCTTGGAACCAATGATGCCCGTGAAGTCATAAAGAAGATTGAACAAGGTGATGAAAAGGCAAAGCTCATCTTTGAAGCAATGGGATATCAGATTGCGAAAGAGATTGGTGCTATGGCAACTGTCCTAAATGGAGAAGTCGATGCTATTTTAATGACAGGAGGCATTGCTTATTCAAAATACCTGATGGATTATATAAAATCCCATGTAGAGTTTATCGCACCATTTGTAGTGAAACCTGGCGAAGATGAAATGGAAGCGTTGAATCTCGGTGTCCTTCGAGCTATTAGTGGAGAAGATCAGGTAAAAATATATGAAAAAGAGGTGCAGATCAAATGATTAAGAATTTTGAGGAACTGATAAAACTTGCAATCGAAAAAGGCCCAAAAAAAGTTGCTGTGGCTTGTGCGCAAGACGAGGATGCACTTAAAGCGATCAAAGCGGCATATGATAAAGGCATTATCAAAGGCATTTTGGTTGGTGACACTGATCTGATCAAAAGCATATCAGAGGAGATTGGACTTGATTTGAAGGATTTTGAACTGATTCACATCACTGATATGGCAGAAGCATCTTTAAAGGCTGTCTCCATGGTGTCTTCCGGAGAAGCAGATTTGGTCATGAAGGGGCTTGTAGATACGTCAATCATTCTTAAAGCTGTGCTCAATAAGGAAATCGGACTTAGGACTGGCAATGTACTCAGCCATGTAGCGGTATTCGATGTACCGACTTATCACAAAATTTTGACTGTCACTGATGCGGCAATGAACATTGCACCAGATCTCATGGCAAAAAAACAGATCATTGAAAATGCGTTGCATGTAACCAAAGCGCTTGATATTGACATGCCTAATGTTGGTGTAATCACGGCCAAAGAGAAAGTAACCCAATCCATGCCTGCTACTGTAGATGCAGGAGAGCTTGTCAAGATGAATCAAGAGGGTCTGATCAAAGACTGTAAAGTGGGTGGACCATTTGCTCTTGATAATGCTGTCTCAAAAGAAGCAGCTGAAATTAAAGGGATAAAAGATCCTATGGCAGGCGACGTGGATATATTGCTTTGCCCAACTATCGAAGCTGGTAATGTACTTTATAAAGCGCTTAATTTTCTTGGCAATGCCAGATCAGCAGGAATCATAGTTGGAGCAAAAGCACCGATTATCTTGACTTCCAGAGCAGATTCGGATGATTCAAAACTTAATTCAATAGCTCTTGGCGTTTTGATGTCGGGCATAAAGTAGGAGGAAGTATGGAAACGTATAGAATACTCGCGATCAATCCAGGATCGACGTCAACCAAAATCGCAATTTACGATAATGAAAAAGAAGTCTTTGAAACCACTTTAAGACATTCCAATGAAGAAATCGATCAGTATCCTAAGATTGCAGACCAGTACGACTTTAGAAAAAATGTAATTTTGAAAGTGTTGAGTGAGAATGAGATCAATCTCACCAAACTCAGTGCAGTAGTTGGCCGCGGAGGGCTCTTGAAACCTATTCAGGGTGGTACTTATGAGGTGAACGACAAAATGATCGAGGATCTCAAAGCCGCTGAGAGAGGTGAGCATGCATCCAATCTGGGAGGCATGATAGCACATGAGATTGCACTTCAGCTCAACATCCCATCTTTTATTGTGGATCCCGTTGTTGTTGATGAACTTAGTGATGTGGCTAGAATTTCGGGAATGCCTGAAATTGAAAGAATATCCATTTTCCACGCGCTCAATCAAAGAGCTGTTGCTCGTCGTTATGCTGAAGAGAAACAAACAAAGTATGAAGACCTTAATTTGATAGTGGCTCATCTTGGTGGTGGAATTTCTGTAGGAGCCCATGAAAAAGGAAGAATCGTGGATGTCAATAACGCACTCGATGGTGAAGGACCATTTTCACCAGAAAGAACAGGTGGATTGCCTGTTGGAGATTTGGCAAAAATGTGTTTTTCTGGCAAGTACACTCATGATGATATAAAGAAGATGATCAAAGGTAAAGGTGGATTAGTCGCGTATCTCGGAACAAATGATGGCAGAGATGTCGTTAAAATGATCAAAGATGGAGACGAAAATGCCAAACTCGTATTTGAAGCAATGGCTTATCAGGTAGCTAAAGAAATCGGTAGTTGCGCAACAGTGCTTAAAGGCAAAGTAGATGCAATCATTTTAACCGGTGGATTAGCATATGGTCCGATGTTGATCAAATGGATCACACAGAGGGTCAAATTTATTTCGGAAGTGATAGTATATCCGGGAGAAGATGAAATGAGTGCACTTGCACTCGGTGGACTTAGAGTACTCAAGAATGAAGAGACGGCACAAATATACAAATAATATAAAAAAAAAGGTGATGAGATGACTTTGGATTTGAAAAAGGATAAACGTATTCGAATTATTATAGGCCATTATGGAAGTGGAAAGACAGAATTTGCAGTGAACTACGCATTGGCTCTCAAGAAGGAGATGCCTAAAGTGGCATTGTGCGATTTGGATATAGTGAATCCTTACTTTAGATCCAGGGAAAAAGCTTCACTACTGGAAACGGATGGCATAACTGTCATATCTGGCGCTTTTGGACATCAAACCAATTTGGACCTTCCGATGCTTTCCCCAAGCATTTTGGCTCCTTTACAGGATGATGAATCACAAGTGATCCTGGATGTTGGAGGTGATGCGGTCGGTGCCAGAGTTTTGGCGAGATATACAGCTTATTTTAAACCTGGAGAATACGATATGTTCTGTGTCATCAATGCATATCGTGAACAAACTCAAGACCTGATGGGTGTTATTTCTCATATAAAAAATATTGAAGACACTGTTGGCGTGAAAGTTACAGGATTAATCAACAACACACATCTTCTAAGAGAAACTTCAGCTGAAGATGTGATGAAAGGTCAGGCATTGGCAGTGGAAGTGTCTAAAAAACTCAACATCCCGATAAGATATGTCAGTACTTTGGAAAAGGTTACCCACCAACTACCTAGTGACATTGAAGGGGACGTATTCGCAATCAAAATGATTATGCGAGAGGATTGGATGTAGGCACTTCCACACAATATAAAGCATATGAAAATATGGGAGGTATTCAAAGTGGCTAAAGGTAAAGTAACGTTTAATGAAAACATTTGTAAGGGCTGTGCACTATGTACAACAGTTTGTCCGGTGAACATCGTTACAATGGACACTAGTAAAATCAACATTAAGGGATTTCATCCCGCAACTGTTTTTGAGATGGACAAGTGCATCGGTTGTGCAAATTGTGCTACAATTTGCCCGGATTATGTGATTACTGTAGAAAGATTCTAGTTTAGGGAGGTAAGGTAATGGCTAAAGTATTGATGAAAGGTAACGAGGCGATTGGTGCTGCTGCGATTAAAGCAGGCTGCAAGTACTTTTTCGGGTATCCGATCACACCTCAAAATGAGTTGCCAGAGTATATGTCTAGAGAAATGCCTAAAGCTGGTGGCGTTTTCCTTCAAGCTGAAAGTGAAGTCGCTGCAATTAATATGGTATACGGTGCGGCAGGTGCCGGAGCAAGAGTTATGACTTCTTCTTCATCACCAGGAATCGCACTCAAGCAGGAAGGCATCACATACATCGCAGGTGCCGAACTCCCTTGCGTAATTGTAAATATCGTTAGAGGTGGTCCTGGACTTGGTGGTATTCAACCTGCCCAATCCGATTATAATCAAGTTACCCGTGGCGGTGGTAACGGTGACTATAAATTACTCGTATATGCTCCAGCCAATCTTCAAGAGATGGTTGACCTTATGCAAGAGGCATTTGATGCTGCAGATTTCTACCGCAACCCTGTAATGATGGTTGGTGATGGAATGATTGGCCAAATGATGGAGCCTATTGAATTCAAGGATTCGGTATCAAGATTTGAATTGCCTGAGAAAGATTGGGCAACTACTGGAACAAAGGGACAAAGAAAACCAAACATCATCAACTCGCTTGCTCTTGATCCGGCTGAACTTGAAAAGCACAATCACAAATTACAAAAGAAATATGATGCAATGAAAGAAAATGAAGTCAGATATGAGACTTACAATATGGAAAACGCAGAAGTGGTCATCGTTGCATACGGTACGACTTCAAGAATCGTTAGAAATGCAATCAATGATCTTAAAGCGCAAAATATCAATGTCGGTCTGATTCGTCCAATCACATTGTGGCCTTTCCCAGAGAAAGCATTCGATGAAGTGCCAGCTGCATGTAAATCGTTATTGTCTGTTGAAATGTCAATGGGACAAATGGTTGATGATATTAAGATTGCTTCAAACGGCAGATGGCCAGTGAGCTTCTATGGTAGAGCAGGTGGCATGATTCCTACCCCGGAAGCTGTTATGGAAAAAGTTAAAGAATTGATTGGAGGTGCAAAATAATGGCTGTTGTATTTCAAAAAACAAAAGGATTGACTGATAAAGAGACCCATTATTGCCCAGGATGTACGCACGGTATCATTCATAGATTGGTTGCCGAAGTTCTAGAGGAACTCGATGTACTCGGTGAAACAATTGGTGTTGCACCAGTTGGATGTTCTGTACTTGCATATGATTACTTCAATTGTGACATGCACGAAGCATCTCATGGTAGAGCTCCTGCAGTTGCAACAGGAATCAAAAGAGTTCACCCGGATAAGGTAGTATTCTCCTATCAGGGAGATGGAGACCTTGCATCCATTGGTACCGCTGAAATCGTACACGTTGCTCATAGAGGTGAAAAAATCACTACAATATTTGTAAATAATGCGATTTATGGTATGACAGGTGGACAAATGGCTCCAACCACATTGATTGGACAGCGTGCAACTACAGCACCTCTAGGTAGAACTGTGGAGCACTCAGGAATGCCACTTAGAGTTTCGGAAATGTTGGCGACCATCGATGGTGCTGCTTTTGTTGAGCGTGTTTCTGTAGATTCTCCTGCAAACATCAGAAAAGCGAAAAAAGCGATTAAGGAAGCTTTCCAGTGCCAAATCGATCG
>JAIOSU010000001.1 GCA_021107455.1 Clostridiales bacterium
ATCCATTTCACATCCATGGAACTCAATTTCAAGTCCTCAGTAGAAATGGAAATCAGCCATATTTAAATGAACAAGGCTGGAAAGATACTGTTTATGTGAGGGCGAATGAAACCGTAAGAATTATTGTGAAATTTGAAAAAGAAGGATTATTCATGTATCATTGTCATATACTTGAACACGAGGAAGCCGGCATGATGGGACAACTAGAAGTTAAGTGATAGGAGAACTGAACATGAATGATAAGTATTTGAATTTTGATGAAAAACGGATGAACATATTTAATGAGTTGATCAAAAGATACTGGAATGGCGATTTAAAGGATGTAAATGATTTAAATGAGTTGGCGGAACATATAAAAACTGAATTCGGTTTTGATGACTCTGACTTATCGTTCATAAGAAATCATATTAGGATCGCTATGGGTCAAGATCCCAGGGGGGATGAACAATTCAATAATGAACTTGATATTCTCAAAAGTTCAAATAGGGTTCTTCAACCAGTGGTATCGAAAGTGGAAGGTCCTTGTGAATATTGTTCAAATGAAAATTGTGAATGTTGTGAGATTGGCAAGTATGAAACGCAGGTTTATAAACGGTTAAATGAGACCATAAGTTGCGGGTATGGTGCGATGAACTGTGATTTCGGTGCACTAGCTGACAAGATTGAGTTTATGCCCATGATTGATTTGCTAAAAGATAAAGACACTCCAGTTTATGTCACTGTTGCGCCAGCTATTGTCGGACAATTTGGAGATGACGTCAGTATGGGGCAGTTGAGAAGTGCTTTTAAGCTTCTAGGATTCAAAGACATGATAGAAGTCGCATTATTTGCAGACATTTTAACCATTAAAGAAGCATTTGAGTTTAATCATTTGGTTAAAAGTGAAGAAGATTTCTTTTTAACAAGTTGCTGTTGTCCAATATGGTTTAATATGATCAAAAAGGCTTATCCAGATATATACGAATACTTATCACCATCAGTTTCACCAATGATTGCGTCCGGTAGGATCTTGAAAATTCTGTATGAAGGTGCAAAAGTGGTTTTTATAGCACCTTGTGTTGCAAAGAAGGCTGAAATAAAAGAACCTGGATTAGAAGGAGCAATAGATTATGTACTGAATTTTAGAGAACTTAAAGAAATTTTTGAGGCTCTTAACATTAATCTGAATGAGCTTCAAGTTGATGATAAGGACCAAGCATCGCTAGGTGGCAGGTTGTATGCGAGAAGCGGTGGGGTCAGTTTCTCAGTTA
Organism: Clostridiales bacterium; assembly: GCA_021107455.1. Taxonomy (GTDB): domain Bacteria; phylum Bacillota; class Clostridia; order Peptostreptococcales; family Acidaminobacteraceae; genus Fusibacter_D. Next base: position 1,251 of record JAIOSU010000001.1, read on the forward strand.
AAACAGTTGTTAACAGGCTTGAGCCAACCAGAGTAATCAAGCTCAAGCCCCAAAAAGTAAACGGAATCAAAAATTGTAAAAATGTACTCAGTGAACTTGGTAACAGAAAAAAAAGTGATGCAAACTTTATCGAAGGGATGGGTTGCATTGGAGGGTGTGTAGGTGGACCAAAGACGAATATTGATGTCGAAAAAGCAACAAAGTTTGTCAATGATTTCGGAGAAGATTCATTCATCTTAACGCCATTCGACAACTTAAATGTGATGAAGATCTTAGAGGCGTTCAACATTAAATCTGTTTATGAGATCATGCAAAATGAGCGATTGGAGAAAATTTTATCCAGAGAATAACTAGAGCGGATGTCAATTATTTGATAAAAATAGTTGGCATCCTTTTTGCGTTTATAAAGATATTACTTGAAAGGAGAATAGCAATTGATAGAACTTTTTAAATTAGGCAGCGTAGGTGTTTACCTTTTTGGGGTGACAATTGGACTAGGAGTATTAGCTGGATTATGGATTATGGTAAGAGAGGCTAAGCGTAAAGGTATATACTCTGATAAGATCCTTGACTTGGTGACTTATACGATAATTGCTGGAATTATTGGTGCAAGACTTTATTACATTATTGCATTCAATTTTTCTTATTACCTTGAGAATCCAGTAGAAATATTTTATATTCATCAAGGAGGACTTTCAATCCAAGGTGCACTCATAGGTGGAACCCTTATTGCATTTTGGTTTATGAGAAAGAATGGGATGCCGTTTTGGAAGACTGCGGACACGTTCGCACCAGCCATTATAATAGGTCAAGCCATTGGTAGAATTGGTTGTGATGTGTTTGGTATACCGATGAATAGAGTGTACCCATGGGGCATTGCAGTTGGAGGCCAGATTCTTCATCCAGCACAACTCTATGAAGTATTTTTAAATTTGATATTATTTGTTTACTTGTGGACGAGGAGAGGAAAGACCAAATACGATGGACAATTGTTTATACATTACATTATTGGTTTTTCAATCATCCGAGCCATCGTAGAGATTTTTAGATCAAATCCTATTGTTTTTGGGCCATTTACGATTGCCCATGCTACCAGTTTTGTAGTCATTTTAGCAGCTTTATTTGTACAGAGGGTCATTAGTAAGAAAGAAAATTTACAGAAAGACAGTGTGGCAAATGCTACAGTAGTTGTGTCAATTGCCGAATACGGACTTATTGCGCTGATCGGTATACTCGGCACTATAAACTACTACACAGTGCACTGAAGAGGATAATTCAATGACGCGATGGGATAAAATTATAATTGTCTCTGTTTTATTGATTGGATTCACAGGCATGTTCCTATTGTCGCTACCAGAAGATGAAAAAGATGAGAAATATGTGAGTATTTCAGTAAACGGGAGAGAAACCGATAAAATACTAATTTCAAAGAATGATAAAAATAGAATTATAGAGTTTGAGTTTGAAGGTGGAGTAGGCTCTATAGAAATCAATGAAGGAGCTGTTAGAATGCTCGAAATGGACAGAGCCATTTGTCCGGAAGGAATATGTTCAAATACGGGATGGATTACAAGAAAACATCAAACCATCATTTGTTTGCCCAACAAAATTGCTGTAAGTTTTGATAGCCAAAGTGATGATGAACTGGATGGAATATCATATTAGAGAGGTGTATAATGAAAAAACATGGATTAATGATGCTGCTATGCTGTTTAATACCGATTATCCTGGTACCAATAGTACTCATTTCAGGTAGATCAATTTCAAGTTTGATATTTTTGCTATGTCCTATTCTTCATATTGGGATGATGATAGGCATGAGAAAGTCAGGAAAAGGCGGACATTCTTGCCATTCCAGTAATGACGCGGTTAAAGTTGAAGAAAGCGACTCTGGCAATTGATCAATTGCCATCATTCATTGCGAATAGACCAATACTGTGACGGTGTGGTCTATTCGCAATTATTAGAGGAGGCTTTGAAATGATGATTATCTTATTTATAATTCTCATTTTTGTAATGTACTTGTTTATTTATGACGATATAAAATATGACGGCTCTGAAAATAAACTAAAAGATAAATGTTGGCAGTGTGGATCAAAAATCAATAAGGACTATGATCGTTGTCCAAAGTGCAAGGTCGAGTTAAGAAAAAAATGTGACAAATGTGGAAATATGATTGATGTCTGCTGGAGAAAATGTCCGTATTGCTAGCTCGGGAGTTGAAAAATGATTAGAAAAAATAATAGAAAAACTTTAATATTTATATGTGTCAGTGTGATTATAATTACATTGTTGCATTATTTTACTTTGGTTCCCAAGACGGATCTTCATGACTTTTATAGAAGACTTTATTACATTCCAATCATAGTTGCAGCCTTTAAATTCAGGCTAAGAGGGGGCATCTTGACTTCAATTGGTGTATCCCTTTTGTATGCACCACATATGACTGTATATTTTGGAGTTATTGATATTGAAGTTTTAAATCAAATCCTTGAAATCATAATGTTTATTGTCATTGGTATTGTCACAGGATTCTCAGTGGAATCGGATTATAAAAAGAAGAAACTTCTTGAAATACAAGTGAAGCAACACACGGATCTTGAAAACTATACACAAAATATTCTGGACAGCATCACAAATGTATTTATCACACTAGATAGAGACCTTTGTGTTCATTCGATAAATAAAGAAGGTAGAGACATATTAAATCTTGCTGATAGCAATATTGGTGAAGATTTAAGTTCAGTTTTTGAAAACTATCAAGAAGTCGAAAAAGTACTTAACAGGGTTATTGTTCAAGAAAAAAAAGAACTCGGTATTGAGACGAAGTGCAAATCAGGTCAACCTAATGGATTATTCGTGAAATTATATGCATATCCCTTAAAGAATATTTTAAATAAAACAGAAGGGGTCGTTGTTGTGCTAGAGGATATATCAGAGATCAGAAAACTTGAAAGTCAAGTCAGAAGAGCAGAAAAGCTATCTGCTGTAGGAGTATTGGCTTCTGGTATAGCCCATGAAATCAGAAATCCACTGGGGATCATAAAGACAATCTCGCAGACCATTGTTCACGACATGCAAGATGAGGACATTAAAGAAGGGATTGAGATAATTATCCATGAGGTAAATCGTGCCAATAACGTGATTATAGGATTGTTGGATTTCGCCAAGCCAAGTATTGGGAAGGTCAAAGCTCACAGTATAGGCCATATAATCAAAGAAATTTTAATGATCACTCACAATTATGCACTTCAGTACAATGTGAAAATCAATAGCAACGTTGATGATATCATGGTGATGCTCGATGAAGAAAAAATCAAGCAAGCATTTGTGAATATAATATTCAATTCTATCCAAGCTATGCCTAATGGAGGCAACATAGATATCGAAGTGACTTCAAATGATTACTGGGCGAATATAACTTTTAAAGATGAAGGGACAGGAATTCCACAGGACCAACTCGAAAAGATTTATGAGCCATTTTATACGACAAAAGATGCGGGTACAGGATTGGGATTGCCTATTACTCATAGAATTATTGAAGAGCATAAAGGGTCAATGGAAATTAGTAGTGTATTAGGTGCTGGAACAACAATCAACATGTATCTTCCACTTGAAAACTAAAGGAGTATTGAGATGGTTAAGAAAATACTAATAGCTGATGATGAAAAAAATATGATCTGGGCACTCAAAAAAGCTCTTGAGAATGAAGAGTACAAATTGATTACAGCTTCAAATGGTGAAGAAGCCGTAAACAAAGTAAAAATATCAACACCAGATTTGGTTCTAATGGATCTAAAAATGCCAATAAAAGATGGCATGACGGCATTAAAAGAAATAAAAACATTGGATCCAAATGTACCGGTAATCATGTTGACAGCACATGGCACAATGGAGTCGGCGATAGAAGCCATGAAAATTGGTGCATTAGACTATATATCAAAACCATTTGATGTTGAAGAATTAAAATTGCAAATAAGGAAAGCACTAGACATCAGAGGGATGAAAAATCAAATCGACCTTCTGACAGAAGAATTGAAAAATAGAACTGGAAAAGTAATTGTAGGAAAAAGTACAAAAATGAAAGAAGTATTGGATTTAGTAGATAAAGTCGCAAAAAGTAATGCTACTGTATTGATTACAGGAGAAAGCGGCACTGGTAAAGAGTTGGTTGCAAATGCGATTCATTTTAATAGTGATCGAAAAGACAAACCTTATATAAAAGTAAATTGTGGAGCGATTCCCGAAACTTTAGTGGAAAGCGAGCTGTTCGGCCATGAAAGAGGCGCTTTTACAGGAGCAGTAAGCAGTAAAGCCGGAAAATTTGAAAGAGCAGATGGAGGAACCGTTTTTCTTGATGAAGTTGGAGAACTCATTCCACCAATACAAGTCAAATTGCTTAGAGTGCTTCAAGAAAGAGAGATAGAGCGTGTTGGAGGTACTGAAACGGTTAAAGTAGATGTCAGAGTACTTGCAGCGACCAATAAGGACTTGAGAAAAATGGTTGATGATGGCCTTTTCAGAGAGGATCTGTATTATAGGTTGGATGTTATTCCAATTGAAATTCCTGCACTAAGGGATAGACGGGAAGATATACCAGAACTAATAGATTATTTTATTTCGAAATTTTGCCGTGAAATGGCACGAACCAAGCTTGATGTGAGCAAAGAGGCCCTCGATTTATTGTCCAGTTACGATTGGAAAGGGAATATCAGGGAACTTGAAAACGTTGTGGAGAGGATCGTGATCCTATCAAGTGGCAACTCTGTCAATCCAGAAGATCTACCAAAGGAGATTCGATACCAAAACAATTCAAGTAAATTGTTTGAACTTCCTGAAGATGGGATTGAGCTTGAGGAAGTGGAAAAGAGTCTTATTATTCAATCACTGAAAATGAGTGATTACAACCAGACAAAAGCCGCTCAGCTATTAGGCATCACAAGACACACTTTAATCTACAGAATGGATAAGTACAAAATTAAGGACAGTGATTGAAACTTATCGTTTTTAAGTTGTGGCATGATACTTGCGTATTATAAAGTGACAACTAATAAATGAATAAGAAAGGTGGTACAAATGAACATTAAAATTTCTGATGCAGGATTAGATTACTTAGAAAAAAAGCAACATAAAACAATTACACTAGCGATTAATACGAGTGGTGGAGGATGCTGCCCGACTTTTGAAAGCGAAGATATATACTTCAAAGCACCTCAAAATCCAGAAGATTTCAATGATTACGAGGTCAATGGCCTTAAAGTATATATAGATAAAAAAGCCAGAGTGGCTACACCTTCTTTACAGTTTGATGTAGAGAAGATGTTGGTTTTCACAAAATTCACTGTGAAGGGCTTATCACTGAAAAAACAAGGCTAGTTTTTTAGTGTGTCAAATGCCACACTATGTGTATGATACCCCTCAACTTTGGTTGAAAGGAAAATTTTCAAACATGAATAATAGACAAAAATCAATAAGTTTTCCTGTATTGTTCAGTTTATTTGGTTTTGTTTTTATGATGGCTTTCTACTTTGGAGTGGTCAGTTTATTTGAATCCTTTGAATATGCAATCCAAAAATTCAAGACCAGTGGAGTTCTAATTATTCTTTTAAGTTTAGGATTCGCTTATCAGATTTTCTTACATGCGTATATGAATCAAGTCATAAAAAGAAAAAGCAACAAAGTGATCACAGCAACAAGTGGGATGGCTTCGGGGACAGCAATGATATTATGTTGTCTGCACCATGTTACCGATTTGATTCCCATTGCTGGGATTTCATTATTTGGAATATTATCACCTTCATTTGAATCGGTATGGATGATTGTAGGACTAAGTATAAATGTGATTGCTATTCTCTTTCTCTTTTCACATATGAAAAAACATCAAGCATATTCAGAGAACAGCTATTTCAGATTGGTCAATCATATCCCAATAAGGTTTTGTGTGATTGCAGTAACAATTGTATCAATTATAGTAATATATATTCAAATTTAGTGAAAGGAAAAATATGAAAAATATGAAAGTTATGCTATTGATTTTGATCAGTACGGTTTTATCGATAGCTGTGATTTCAGGTGAAAAACCCGACACTACATCGATAGAACCATCTAATAAATTGTATGAGAATATTGTCTTAAATGAAAACAGAAAAACTATTACACAAAATTTGGTAGATATTGAAATTGAATTTTATCCAACTGCAGGTGATTATTGGGAATTTAATGTCAATTTAGACACTCATTCCGTCGATCTTACAGACTTAGATTTAACAGAGTATATAATTTTTAAAGGTAATGTAGTTGTTGACAATACAAATGGGTTGGCATTTACCTCAACTGGTGAAGGACACCATATCCAAAATAAACTGTTGGTTCCTAAATTTGTGGACAATGTTGCGACACTAAATAACAACAATCAAGAATTCGAACTGGAAATTCTTCCGATTGATGGTTCTGAAAGTAATGTACTGGTCTGGGAATTTGTAAATCAAAGTAATTAATGCAATCAAAAAGCTGCTGAATTTGTTTTCAGCAGCTTTTTGTTGTTATTTGAAATTTTGGTTCTTCATAGTATTTCACCTTTTAAAGGATTAGCAATAAATAAAAGTAAATAGATTGAAGCTCCAAGATAAATTGTTGCATTGAAACCTACTTTCATTGATATGATTACTGCTAAGACTGACCCCAAGACAGAAAACAAGCCATTCACTCCCCACATCAATGGAATGAAATTCTCAGTATTTGATTCATTAAGTTTTCTCATTCCAATTGCAAAAGGCAACCCCATCAACAATCCCATTGGTGCAATGGTGATCAAAGTCACTAATATTTTCAAATTGAAATCAAAACTGACTGTTAAGTCCATTATTTTTCCAATGTTTAACTGAAAAACAAATATGCTCAGTGAAACCCAAAGCAGGTAAATA
>JAIOSU010000312.1 GCA_021107455.1 Clostridiales bacterium
TCCACCCAAAGAAGTATTGGAGAAAAAACTTCATAAAGCTATTGAAAATGCAAAAAAGATATTTAAGTGACATGGTGAACTTCAGTTAACACACCACTTTAGCCACTGAGGCTGCTAAAACGGTAAGAACTTTATATGTTATTTTTTAAAATATGAGTTAAATCTAAAAGTTTTAATTATTTTATTATGGAGCAATAGTTTAAAACAGCATAATTAAAAGTGCACGTTTTGATTTTTGCTAGGGGGAATTATAGATGTTGAAAGTCAAACTGACAGAATTACCAGAAGTCCTAATTTTGGAGTATGAGAAACAATTTGAAATCAGGGGTTCTTCATATTCAAATTTTTCAAGACGAGAGTTGAATAATGTTGGAATAGAAACTGATTTTGTTGAGGAAAATGTGTATTGTCCTAAAAATGCAGGAACATTATATGGAATACATTTTCAAAACAATCCGATGGCACAGGCAAAACTACTGTATTGTATCAAAGGAAGTGGACTTGATTTTGCTATAGATTTAAGAAGAGATTCAAAGACCTACAAACGATGGATCTGTGTGGAACTATCCTCGGATAATAGAAAGCAGATATTTATTCCTAAAGGATTTGGTCATGCCTTTTTATCGTTGGAGGATGATACAAATGTCGTAATGAGGATTGATAATTATTTTCATCAGAAGTATAGAAGAGGAATAGCGTGGAATGACCCAGATTTAAATATCGCTTATCCAATAGATAAACCTATATTAGCACAGCATGATATCGAAGCCCCTTTTCTAAAGGATAGCGATTGTAACTTGTAATTTTTCTCAATTATTTTAAATAGCTTTGCATTTTAGCCTTAGAGGGGATAAAAACGGTAAGAGCTTTAGACGAAAATTAAAAAACAGGTGAATGAAAATGATAAAAATATCTATTAACAAATCAATCAAATTAGGAATAACATACTCGTTTTTTGTGCTCATTATGTCAACAATTATCACATTATTCATGTCTCATTATGGCGAAAACTATCAAGAATTTGCAAATGTATTAAAATTAATTTTAGTACTGTTTTCCTTTCTTCCCTTGTTAATATTCAAAGATAACGATGACTATAAGTTGGAGGAGTTAGGTTTTAAGTTCAGTTGGAGATCAGTGATTATTACATTTTGCATAGTTCTACTTTTAGGTTTATCCACTGGATTTCAAACAGCTTCAGAGTTGACATTTGGTACGAAAATCATAGAAGGAGTAGCAAGAACGGGTGAAGAATTCTTTTTCAGAGGATTTATATATCTAATAATTTTAAAGATATTCAAAGATGAGAAACATAAAAATGCAAGCTCCATGATTTTTAGTAGCTTGATTTTTACAATTGCACACACAGAAATATTCTTAGGTACATACCATTTTGGATTCGTTAATATGTTTTTTAATACATTCATAACTTTTGCCATGATTAGACATTTTTCTAAATCACTTCTTCCAGTTGTTGCAATTCATACTTTTATGAACGGAGGAATAGTATCGTGCATATTTGGAATCATGATAACCTCTGTTATCATTTACATTAATCACACAAGGGAAAAATTCTCTGTTGAAGGGTATAGGTGCTCAAATTAATAAAAATTTTGCTGTTAAGATAAAGAATCATCATCTAATACACAGCCCTCGCAACTAAGGCTGTAAGAACGTTATGCGCCATTGTTCACTAGGTATTTAGAGAAGATATACATAATATCAGTAGAAGGGAATAGAAATGGATAAAAAAATTAATTTTTTAGAAAATGATAAGTGGGGGTTAAAAACGTTGCTTCTTGTTATAGGGGGGGTAATGCTTCTACTAAGTCAGCTTGTAGCAAGTTTAATTGTAGATGTGACGTATATGATATTTAAGATTGAGAGTAGCAGCTTATTATTTGCCATGCGAGGAATCTTGGAAATGTTGCTATTTTATATTGTAATCAGCATTTATGTTAGAAAGATATTGAAGCTTGACTTATCGTTCTTTAGGATAATAAAACCTAAGTTGGATTTGTTATGGGTATTTGTCGCTATGGTTCTGCCAATTTATGTTATTACGTTCTATTTATTATTTTTGAATGGTAAAATTAGCTATGGGAATGAATACACGTTAATATCTAATATTGCTTTTGTACTTAAGATGGCATTAGTATCAGGGATTACTGAAGAATTACTCTTTAGAGGATACATAATGAAAATTGTTGAGTATAGATGGAATAAAACTGTTGCTATTATTATGCCCTCAATTATTTTTGCTTCTCTTCATGCTATAAAGGGAATGAATGTAGGGGATTTCTTTCAATTACTAATTGCAGGAACAATTGTTGGAATAATGTTTTCTTTGATAGCCTATCAGGGAGATAACGTAGGGACTGCAGTAATTGTACATACTATGTGGAATTTATTAGTGATTGGTGTATTTAACATTTCAGTTGGAGATAATTTAAAATCAATTATTAATTATAGATTTGAGAGTGAGAATGTATTGTTGACAGGTGGTCAATTTGGTATTGAAGCGAGTATGCCTGCTATTATTGGATACCTTATAGTAATAATCTTAACGATAATACGGAGAATAAAAAAGCCGGTAAATTTGGCAGAAGCGAGAGTTTCCGTGAAAAACAACGTATAACACTCCCTTCCAACCACATAGGCGCATAAACGGTTAAAACGTAAAATGAAATTAAAAAAACAGGAGAAGTAAAAAAACATAATAGCGAAATGATACTTAGTGATAAGTTGTAAAAAGACTATGGAAGGTGATTCAGAAGAAGAATTCTAATTAATATTACGAGTTTTTTTCATCCTGTAAAGAAAATGAGATTGTCCAGTAAATTTGACTGGGATAAAGCGATTTTAAAAATTGAAAAATTCATAAAATAAGTAGGTGAGATACGCTCAAATATGAGCATCCTATAACACACCATTATAGCCACAGAGACGGCTAAAACGGTAAAAACGTTATGTACAATAAAATTGTGGAGAGTTAAATGTTAGATAGGGATATTATTGAACAAATAAAAAAAACATACTTTGAAGATCCAACATCATTACCAACAGCATTTTGGAAATATGAAAATTGGCTAAGTAGTTCTCAAACAAGAATTGTTAATAGTGAAAAACATACTGCGATTATTCTCGATAATCGGGTGATATTTTCAGATTTTGACAATATACCTGAAGATATAATGGATGAGAAAATGATTCTATTTGTAAGTAAAAAACAATTAGAGTTAGATGATCAATGGAATGAGGAAGTCTTTTTCAAATTGTTCAGTTTTAGCCAATCTTTGAGTCCAATTATGCCTTCTAACCATAGATTTGAAGAAGTAAAAGAAGATGAAATGGAAGAGGTATTCAAGTTTATTTTAGACTCATACGAGAATACAAATGTGTGCCTTGAAGATATAAAATCATGGAGAGAAAGTGAACTTTTTGATAGATCTATATGGATATGGTTAGTAGACTCTGAGTCAAGTGAGAAGGTTGCTTTAGGTATTTGTGAACATGATAAAAAGAATAGAGAAGGTATTCTAGACTGGATTCAAGTTAATGAGGCATATAGAGGAAAAGGATACGGAAAAATATTAGTCAAAGAGTTAATGCGTAGATTTAATGTAAAAGTAGATGTGATAACAGTTTCAGGAGATTTTAAGAATAAAACAAATCCTGAAGCGCTTTACAGAGTGTGTGGATTTGAAGGTAATCAAAACTGGTTCATATATAAGAAAAAATAATTTACTGCACACAACATATAGCCATCGTCACTAAGGCGAGGAGGGCTATAAGAACATTATATAAAACTGAAAAAAATCTAGGAGTCCAACTATGAATATAAGGATTGAACTTGTATCTAAAGATACATATCAAGAAATATTTGATTTTGAAAGAAAAAACAAGAGTTATTTTGAAACTATATTGCCCCCTCGGCCAGAAGGCTATTGTCAATTTGATTCGTTTATAAAAATTATGGACAAATTGTTAGTTGAGCAGAATCAAGGGGAGTATTACATGTATATAATACGTGATGACAAGAATAAATTTGTTGGAAGAATCAATTTGCAAATTCACGAAAGTGAGAATGGCAAAAAAGCAGACGTTGGATATCGAATAGATGTTAATAGTCAGGGTTTAGGATTTGCAAGTGAATCAGTAAAATTGATTTTGGAAAAAGCTTTTAATGAAATTAAAGTGATAGAAGTAACAGCGGGAACAGCAAAAGATAATATTGGTTCAATAAAAGTGTTAGAAAGAAATGGATTCAAAGAAATTGGCGAAGAAAAAAATGTATTTAAAATTAAAGATAAATGGGTGGATGGACTTTTGTTTTCAAAACAAAATAGCAGCATCTCTTAAGACACCATTTTAGCCACTGAGGCGGCTAAAGCGGTAAGATCGTTAAGCGCAATTATAAACTATTTACATGAAATAATGGGGGGCTTTATGGAAGTTCATGAGAGTGTATATCGGGAAATAAAGAAATCAGGATGCCAAGGTTGGGGTGGATCTAGCTTTAATATGAGAATTAGAGGTTGGGAAGAACAATTAGATAAGATTTTTAAACTAATACAGTTAAGTGGCAATCGTGTACTTGAATTAGGTTCAGGAGCTGGTGACGTTTCATTGAGAGTTGCTCATAGAGGATATAATGTAACAGGAGTTGAAATATCACCTACTGCGGTTGAGTGGGCTAAACAAAAGGCAGAAGATGATAATTTAAATATTGAGTTCATATGCCAAAGTGTAGCAGATAGAACCATATTGGGTGGAGAGAAGTTTGATTTGATAATTGATGGCAACTGTTTGCATTGTTTGTTTGATGAGGATAGAGTGGCATTTTATGATAACATTGAACGCCTGATTAATTTGGACGGCTATGTATTTATAAGTTCAGCAATTACAAGTAATGAAGATGAAGAGGCACCCAAGATTTCACCAATTAAGAGGTGCTTTGTAAATAGAGAATCTATTGTAGAGGAATTAAGAAGAAGAGGATTTGGATTGCTGGAAGAATGGAGTAGTATTGGTACACATGAACACTATTATGGCTTGTTTCGTAGAAGCAAATAGTGTTCATATGCTTTTTTAATGAACAAGGATTCTAATTGTGAAAGTAGGGAAAAACATGGGAAAAGATAAAAAATCAAGTGTTTTTGGACCTGTACA
>JAIOSU010000025.1 GCA_021107455.1 Clostridiales bacterium
TTCAACCACGAAACACTCTTGGATCATGCACATATAAACGGTGAAGTGAACTTCGACATCATCATAAAAGATGGTGACAGTATAGAAAGCCTCCATGTTACAAGTAAAGAGAACATTTTAGGTTTCTATCATTATCTAAGCGCTGTAATGATTGGCTTATTTGGCATTTTCTTTCTGTATACCTTCAAAAAATACTCCATCAGCTCACATTATGAGATAGAAGGTCTAGCTAACATCGTCATGCTCCTTTCAAAAAAAGACGCATACACAGCAGAGCATTCTACCGATGTCGCAAAATATGCCAAAATGATCGCTTCTTCAATCGGTATGACCAAAAAGCAACAAAACATTCTCGAAAAGGCCGGCTATTTGCACGATATCGGTAAAATCGGCATTTCTGAAACCATCCTCAATAAAACTGGAAAGCTGGAAAAAGAAGAATTCGAGGAGATCAAAAAGCATTCCACCATCGGTTATGAAATCGTATCCCAGTTCCCTAATTTGAATGAGGTGGCCATTATCGTGAAGCACCATCACGAACTCTTGAATGGATCAGGATATCCAGATGGACTTAAAGGAGATGAAATTCCTTTTTCATCTCAGATTCTGGCAGTTGCTGACGTCTTCAGCGCAATGACTACAGATCGCCCTTACAGAAAAGGGTATTCTGGTAAAGCAGCTTTTGAAATCATGGAGAACATGTCACTTAATCAAGAACTTGTCGCACTTCTAAAAGAAAATGTGATTTAATAGTATTTATTAAAAGAGGATTGAAATGAGGACTAAAAAAATTCAAATCTATGGCATTGGTCTTCAATCATTGTATTGGATGACTTTCTGTAGTATTTTCAGCTATGCGGTTATGTTTCTGGAAACAAAAGGTTTCTCAAGCGTCTATTCAGGTGCTTTGATGGCATCAGCTTCAATGGTTGCAGCTGTGATTCAACCACTCATGGGTTCTTGGGCTGATAAAGGCAATCCGAAGCGATTGCGCGCGTTGATTTTTTCCACTTTATTGATTGCTATTTTATCGAATCTTCTGATCCAACTCAGAGGAGATTTAAATATTGTCATTTTATTCAGTTATGTTTTGAGCCTAGTTTCCATAGTTTCCCTCCAGCCCTTGATGAGTGCTATCATGTTCAATGCAAGTTCCGATGAATCCACCATCAATTTCGGTGTTGCAAGGGCGTTCGGTTCATTGGCATTTGCAGGTGCATCTTCGTCCATCGGCTATTTTATTGCACTTTCCTCCGTTGACATCCTACCTAAAATCTCACTAGGAATGTTGGTTGCCCTTACTCTAATCGTATACACATTTCCTGTGAAATCTGTCGACCAAAAGGATGATTACAGTTTTGATGAACATTTAGAGCGCAAGTCCCCATTCTTAAAACGATACCCTCGATTCAAGTTTCTATTGACCGGAATAATGTTCATTTTTGTGCTCCATTCCATGCTCAATGTGTTTATGATCTATATCGTCAAGTCCGTGGGGGGTTCTGAAAAGGATTTTGGTTTGGCTCTTATGATGATGGCCGCTGTTGAAATCCCTGCAATGGTTTATTCGTCCAGGCTCATACGAAGATTTTCAATTGAGAAACTATTTGCAGTCTCAATTTTCTTTTATATCATCCGTGGTACACTTTTTGTAATGGCCACCAGTATGACTGGCATTTATATTGCCCAATTGACTCAAGCCGTTTCATTTGCTCTCTATATTCCCGTTTCTGTTGCATATATCAATTTGAAAATTCATACAAATGACCGTGTAAAAGGTCAAACGCTCATTGTCAGTGCAACTACACTGGGAAATGTCGCAGGCAGTATGGTTGGGGGAACTTTAATTGACAACTTTGGCGTTACAGCCATGTTAATTTCAGGATTGATCAGTGTCATAATCGGTTTCGTATTCGTTATGCTCGGACTAAAAAAATGAATTCATGCATATAAAGAAGCCACCTCTTATTTTATGAAGGTGGCTTTGTTTATCAGCTGATTCCAGTAATGCTTTCCCTGAACTCAATAATCTCAGCATCATTTTTAAACAAATTGAGGTAACTGCAAACTGCAATCGAAAAATCTACAAAAGCATATCCCTTGGCTGTGATGATGTTTTCATCCACCACAACCCTTTGATCTCTGTAATAGACCCAATCAAACGGGTTGTCCACTCCAAAGACAGATTTTTGCTCGTTGCTCCACGATTCAATACTGGTAGTGTATCTATGTGTCCCGAGAACCCCCGACACAGCGAGCATCCATGGTGCGGCACATATTGCAGCTATAAGCTTTTGATCATCATTCAGCTTCTTGAGGAGGCTTGAAAGCTCATGATTGGTACCGAAGTGCCATCCTCCAGGTATGATGATGCCATCCACTTTGATTTTGCTATGTGTAAAATCCCCGATGGTCATCTTTGGCAAATAAGCGATGCCACATTTGCTCGTCTTAACAGTCATATCCGATGAGATGGTAATGACTTCATATCCGCTGTCCACTCCTAACATATGACACAGAAGTGTCACTTCGAAATCAGCCATATCATCGTAGATGTATACTAAAATCTTCTTATTCATGAGTCCCTCCATCTATTGATCCTGCAAATTGAAACTCTATCACTATTATTATGTCCCTCAAAGACTAAAAAACTCTGAATTTATCCTTAAATTTTCATTATATTTAACACAGACTTCAAGAAACGCTAATTCAGATTTGACATTGCAGTGTTACAATCAGAGCAACAAAGGAGGTAATACAATGATCAATACAATTATTTTTGATTTCGATGGAACAATCATCAACACAAATGAACTTATAGAAGAAGGACTCAACCATTTCCCGTTTATGCACAGAGGATACCATTTCACAAAAGAAGAAATACTCGAACTCACTGGGAAACCACTTGAAACTCAAATGACCGCTATAGATTCACGACTAAGCAAACTCTTGGTGGAACAGTTCAAGGTATGGTACAGTGAACATCATGACCGTAAAACCTCTGCATTTCCTGGCATGATAGAATTGCTTAGATTCCTGAAGGGATTGAATCTCAACTTGGCTATAGTGACCAACAACAGCAAAGCATCTCTTGAAATGGGGCTCAAGCATTTGGGAATAGAAGATTTGTTTCATTTGAAATTGAGCCGGGATGATGTGAAAGCTACCAAACCGAGTCCTGATGGTTTGCTCGAAGTGCTCAAGACATTTGAAGCGCATCCTCACGAAGCCATATTCATCGGAGATACCGATAACGATATTTTAGCTGCAAAAGCAGCGGGTGTAAAAAGTGCCATGGTTGCATGGACCATACTCGACGAAGAGTCCATTAAAAGACTAAAACCTGAC
>JAIOSU010000158.1 GCA_021107455.1 Clostridiales bacterium
GCTCCGGTTTTTAAAGCAATTTCCTCAACTTTTTCTAAAATAAGTTTGGTAATTTCAGAAAAGTCAATTGCTACAAGTAACTTCATTTTTTATTTATTAAAAAGATTTAGTTGCTAAATATACAAACTTTTACCGACATTTCTAAAATATTATAAGTAGTATCTTTGCGCCTAATTAAGTTGTATGCAAGCCATCATAAGGAATGAATAATACACAAGATGAAATATTTGAACTATTTCATGAAAGACTAAGTACAGAACATATTTATAAAACCAACAAATTTGAAATTGAAATCCTATCCCATTACAATCAAATACTTGATATACTTAGTACAGATTATTCTACTTACAGGAAATATATTCCACGAATTTTATCCTCTTTAGAACAGAATGACACAAAATCAATTTCCTATTCAGTTAATATTTTCTTTCAATTGTTTAATAAACTGTTTTCATTAGAGAATATATCAAAGCTGGATTTATCCGTAATGGATGTAGAATTTACTGATCAATCACATAAAAAATTTCTTAAATTATTTGAAGATGTTATTAAGTCAAATAATCGCCTTAGAATTTCCAATTTTAAGTTAAATATTAGTCATTTATCAAAACAAGAAATAAAAGAAATTGTTTCCACTCAAATTAGAATACTTCAAGATAATTCAATATATCTTGGTTCGTCAGCTGATCAAGTAGATACTTTAATATTACAATTACCAATTCTAAGATATCTACTCAATTCAATAAAAAATCCAGGACTCTTTTATTTTTCAGTTGGAATATTTATAGACATACTGCATAAATCAGAATATTTCCAAGCTGCACGAGATTTTTCAGAAGAGATAATAATTTGTGGTTTTGAGGATGATATTCCTGAATACAGTTTTTTTAATTTTTTTAGGTGTTATTCTAATCAAGGAAGTGTTCATGCTGCTCTACTATTTGCTAATATTAGTATGTATTGTGCAATCCATAAAGAAAAACCAATTCTCGATAAATATCTACAAGAAATAATTTGGCAATCGCTAAAGTACTTTAGAAATGTAGGGCTTTATCCTTGGGTAATAAAAATTTATAAGACAATTCCAAAGAATCTCAAATTTTCTGAGTATGAAAGAAGATCAATAGATCACACTTACTTCACATGTCTATTATACATTAAAGATAAAAGTTTGCCAAATATAATACTTGATTATTTACATAAAGAACGTGAAAGTATATTTCAAGCAGGAATCTTTGAGTCAATCCCATGGTTGATTACTTTATATAATATCAAAAGGCAATATCCTGAAGCTGATTTTTCATTGAGTGGGTTAGGTTTTTATATTAATATTTTCGAAGAAATTGTCCCTGAAGCGACTGTTGAAAAACATAAACACATAATAGAAGGCGATTCCCCTAAGCTAAAAATCTATTTAAAGAAATCACTCATTAAGCTAAATGAAACAAGATACCAATCTGATATTGTATATGATAACGAAATAGCAATAACAATTGCGAATAGACTAATTGTAGATAGTTTCGAAAAACAAGATGAAGAAGCCGTTTTACTTGCAATGATGCTTAAATCAGATTTCAGTCTAATTTTCCAATATAAGGAAGCTGAAGAGATTGCTCCATTTAAACTTCCCAACGATGAAGTAGAAGATTTCAAGGCTATCTATGGAGATAAAGAGAAAATACTAAATAATATTTCAAAAAACAGTACTTCACTCTATATTTGGTTTGCTGTTTCCGAAGGAAAAGTGTTTCAACTTTCCCTTATTAACAAGATGTTCAGATTCAGTAAATTATCTAATTGGGATTGGTCGATTTATAATAAACTAAATAAATCAGATTATTTCTCAAGCTTGTCATTTGATGATACAATTAAAGATAAAGGTGGAGTAAGGGAAGTTTTATTCGAGGAATACCTAGAACAAGCTACTCAGATTTCAAAAACGATTGACTTCTGTAAACTAGTAATAGACCAGAAAGCGACTACTATTCTTTTGGTAAAGGATATGGAATTAGCAAGATTTCCTCACAACCTTTTGCTTGACGAACAAGGTTCTTTTATTCACTTAGAAAAACCAATTGCCAATATACTTTCTACAGAGTGGTATTTATCTTGCAAAGACAACTCATCTATTGAAATAGAGTTTACTAAGTCAATCTGGATTCCGACCAAAGAAGGAGATTTTACTTTAAATCAACTTTATAGCTCCTTAGAAGATAGTTTAAAACATTTTCTATTCTCCGTTTACCAAGACACTAAAATTGAATCTCCATTGTCTTCCGAAATTAATATAGTATGTTCTCATGGCGCAAAAGACATTGCATCTAAACAGGTTATTTATCCAGGAGATAACCCATTAGTTAATACTAATCAAATTATTGGCAGTGGTAAAGTCCTAATCTTTTTTGTTTGTCATTCTGGATCTTACCAAAATGAGTATTTTAGAAACAATATTACCTCAATTGTAAAAACTTACATAGCTGCTGGATACAAGGCAGTTATTGCACCGTTCTGGTTTCTTCACGTCAACATCCCCAAAATATGGCTGCCGGTTTTTATTAATTCATTGAAAAAAGGTGACAGTATAGATCGTGCTTTATTTAAAGCAAATAAAAAGGTTTATTCAAATTATCCTACACCTTCTGCATGGGCTTCTATGCATTTGTATGGGAATCCACATTTAGTTTTGAATAAATAGAATAAATGAAATATAATTAGAAAAAACTAATGTTAATAAGAAAGTCCAACAAAGAACAAAAAATATACGCCATTTGCCATAGGCATCCCTTTGGGGAAAACGGGCGTTTATTCAAAACGTAATATTGATGAAAGAACCATTATTTGGAAAAACGCTGGATCAGCTTCAGGAGCTTATAAAGGAAATTAACCTTCCACGGTTTACAGCCAAACAAATTGCTGACTGGTTATATAGTAAAAACATCACTTCCATTGACGAAATGACAAACCTGTCTAAAAAAGCCCGGACCGTTCTACAGGAGAATTTTGAAATAGGATTAGTTGCTCATAGTTCGGTAAGTGTTTCCACTGATGGAACAAAAAAATATTTATTCCCGGTTAAAGATAACCGCTTTGTCGAAGCAGCTTATATTCCGGATAAGGAACGAGCAGCTTTGTGTGTTTCATCTCAAGTTGGTTGCCGGATGGGATGTAGGTTTTGTATGACAGCAAGGCAGGGGTTTCAGGGGAATTTAACAGCAGGTGAAATCGTGAATCAGATCAGAAGCCTGCCCGAAAGAGAAGCCCTGACCAATATTGTTTATATGGGGATGGGCGAACCTTTTGATAATTATCAGAATGTTATGCAAAGCCTTGAAATTTTAA
>JAIOSU010000292.1 GCA_021107455.1 Clostridiales bacterium
GCGAATTAAAAGCTCTACAAAAGGACTATGTTGGTCGTTCCAATCCACTCACTTATGCTAGAAATCTCAGTGAAACTCTCGGGGGAGCAAAGATCTATTTAAAACGAGAGGATCTTAATCACACAGGTGCTCATAAAATCAACAATTGTATCGGGCAAGTATTACTTGCAAAGCGTATGGGGAAATCACGCATCATTGCTGAAACTGGTGCTGGACAACACGGTGTTGCAACAGCGACGGTCTGTGCCTTGTTCGGGATGCCTTGTACCATTTACATGGGCAGTGAAGACATGTCCAGACAGAGTCTAAACGTGTTTCGAATGAAGATTCTTGGAGCTAAGGTTGTTCCTGCAACTCATGGAAGGCAAACGCTCAAAGATGCTGTGGATGCTGCTCTAAATGATTACATTGAAAATGTGGAATCCACCTATTATTTGCTTGGTTCTGCAGTTGGTCCCCATCCTTATCCTTTAATGGTCAGGACATTCCAAAGTATAATAGGCGAAGAGGCGAGAGCACAAATTCTAGAAAAAGAAGGACGATTGCCAGATTATATTGTGGCATGTGTTGGTGGTGGGAGCAATGCGATCGGATTATTTCATCCATTTTATGATGATAGCACTGTTAATATCATAGGTGTCGAGCCAGCGGGAAAAGGACTTGAGACAGGTGAACACGCAGCTTCTTTAACCCTTGGCAAAAAAGGAATCATCCATGGTTTTGAATGTTATACTCTACAAGATGAGAATGGTGAACCTCTTCCTGTACATTCGATAGCAGCTGGACTAGACTATCCAGGAGTGGGTCCAGAACATTGTGCTTACAAAGATAGTGGCAGAGCAGAGTACCACTCCATAACAGATGCTGAAGCTCTCGATGCGTTTTTGACGCTCAGTAAAACAGAAGGCATCATACCTGCACTCGAAAGTGCCCACGCAGTTGCTTATGCCATGAAATTTGCGAAGACACTAACAAAAGATAAAATCATACTTGTGAATGTTTCTGGTCGAGGCGATAAAGATGTTGAGCAAGTTCAAAGTATGCTGTACAAGAAAGAGCAACCTTTGATAAGAGAAGTGTATGGATTTTAATTGCGATTATAAGGTATAATAATTTTATACTTGGAATTGTAAAAGGATGGGAAAACATGTTTAATGTAGTTGAAGAGGCTCAAAAAAGAATTGATAAAATTAAAGAAGAATCGCGGTTGACAACTGGTGCTGTAAGATCAGTATCGTCATCACTATTTAGAGAACTGAATGATCAATCTATTGAGTCCATATTTTCTCTTTGTGAACAACTCCTGAATGAGCGCAGCTGGTCTTTGAGTATCATTGCATATGATTGGGCTTATAGGGTCAGAAATCAGTATAACGAATCAACTTTTGATGTTTTTGAGCAATGGCTAAAGAATTATGTCACTGATTGGGATGATTGCGATGATTTTTGTACTCACGCATTTGGCGAACTCATCAGTCAGAGAAACGATTTGTTTGATCGTGTGCTGACATGGGTTGATCATCCTGGCTTTTGGGTTAGGCGGGCTGCTGCTGTGGTGCTCATCTATCCGATTAAGAAGAATAAATACGATAACATCAACCCGTTTCAAATTTCTGATGCTTTGTTACTAGATGAACACTATTTGGTTTTAAAGGGATATGGCTGGATGTTAAAGGTCTTATCTCAGAGAGAACCCGAAATGGTGTTTCAATATTTGTTAGATAAAAGGGTAGTCATGCCAAGAATTTCGTTTAGGTATGCACTGGAAAAGATGAACAAAGAAATGAAAAGTAGACTTATGAATGAGTAGAGGCATAAAAAAATCGGTACGCAGTAGTGTACCGATTTTTTGCTATTTAAAAAGTTATTTTTTCTTTAGTGGGAAGAGGGGCACGGTTGCATTTGCAATCCTACCGAGTTCTTCCAAATCTTGTTCATTGAGTGGAATATCATACTGTTTCATGATTTCGATAGCCCATCTGAATTGTGCAATATTTCCTGGAGGAATTATGACATCAACACCTCTTGAAAAAGTGTATTTAACAGCTTTGTTTGCCAGATCGAAATCATCAATTGGATGATACCATGCTTTTGGGTAATCAATGACATCAGATTCCTGGCGTTCACTTAACACCATGGATTTGAGGCCAATGATGCCCATTTTCTTTTCCAGCGCTTTCTTAAGTACAAAACTACCATAGTCATTTTTGATTAGTGACACAAAATTGAAGGGGAACATGATGCTATCAAAGTCATAATATTCCATAAGTGCCAGTGCAGCTTCTGTTGAATGCGCTGAAAATCCAATGTGTTTGATATATCCTTCCTGTTTTGCTTTGACATACGTTTCAAATGAACCATTTGGTCCAAATGTTCTTTCGACATCCGCCAGGTTATATACCGCATGCAATTGATATAGATCAAAATAATCGGTTTGAAGATTCTTTAGTGACTTTTCAAGCAGTGCCTGTGAACCTTTTCGAGTGCGATCTTCAGTTTTGCAAGCTAAGAAAATATCTTTACGCTTGCCTTTTAGTGCAGGTCCGAGTCGCTCTTCGGCGTTGGAATAAGTCGGAGCAACATCAAAATAATTTACCCCGGCATCGATGGCCTCGGCTACATAATTGTTTGCATCTGTTTGACTCTCATCAGCGACAATTACTCCGCCAAATGCTACTTTAGAGAGATTGTAATCCAGTTTTTCAATTTTAACCATTTGCATGTTAATAACTCCTTCATATTAACTTAAAGTAATAGGTACACCTGTAGCTTCTATACCCAAATAAAGCAGTTCAATCACAAACTCGACTACTCATTATCTAGCAAATTAGTTGCTTTAGCCTCGAATGACACGTTTAAACGTCCTTCCCAGTAAACCTCATAATTTATGATTTCTGCATCAATTTGTAAAACTTCTTTGGCTGAAATCGGCTTGTTATACAAATACCAACCGTTTTCCTCCAGAGTCCAAGCACTGCTTAACAATGAAACTGTATGCATAGGCGTTGTCATTTCTGGAGTTTTGTCTTGCCATTCACATAATATTTTTACTCTTAATTTTAAATCATTGCTACCTGTATTTTGAACAATCCAGCTCGGATACTTGACATTGCTGTTGAGGTCATCTTGAGCTGAAAAGGTATTGATCGATGTCATTGAAACAGTTCCCGTCGTAAAAATGGCGGTACCCACTGATTCTTGATCATGAAAAAACGCAAGGGTCATGCCTGATATGACGAAGCCAATGGTTGTCATTAGCATTAGACACATTAAAATCAATTTTTTCATCATGCCCTCCTTGAAATTATACTTTTGAGATGGGTATGCTCCGCACAGAAGCATACCCAATGGATCATGGTGTGCCGTAATAACTGACACCCCAATCATGATATGGTGCATAATTTGAAGATTGTATCGCATCAAAGATAGGATTCAAACTGAAAGTTTGTCCCTGATAATCATCGCCAGTCGTCGGACCATCCAAGTGGACAATCAGATGAAGCAAAACACTCTCGCCTGGCTTAATAGCTTTGAGGTAATAAACCGTATGGCCTGCAACCACCCAATCGCTTTGATTCATTGATTGATCCAGTTGAATTAGAACGTTGTCTGGTGATAGACCATCCGAGGCCCACTTTCCGTTTACATTGACCCTAACATTAATCTGTTTACTACCTGTATTTTTTACAAAGTAATGCATCATCTCGGTATTGCTTGGGTTCCAATTGTTTTGATTATTAGATGCCAGATCGTTAAAATTTTGAGATCCTGGACTCCAGTTCAGCAGTGCACTGTCACCGCTGACCAAATCAATTGTGTACCATCCTTTAGGTGTTCCCGTACTTCCTGTACCCTCAGCCACATGACCGTATAACAAGCCGTCCGATCCAAATGATATTTGCATATGATTGGGAACGCCCGTGTCAATTTGAGTATAGGTTTTTGTCAGTAAATCAATTTTGAAGTATACTTTTGTGCTTGCCGATGCACTTCCGTATAACATGTTGTCGTTGATATCCAGTGCGACATCACCAAAACTGAAGTTGCCATTTGCGAAGTTATCCATGAACTTCACATCAGTGTTGATGCTGCCATCAGGATTGAAACTCACACGCCAAAGATCATTGGTAGCCTGTGGA
>JAIOSU010000279.1 GCA_021107455.1 Clostridiales bacterium
ATCAAAAAAATATGCTCATTATCGAGAAGAACTGGGAAAACATAACAGAAGCAATAAAATCTTCCATTTTTTTGCTTTCTATTCTTGGGTATCACCGAGATACATTAACGTCAAATAATGCACTTATTCCCATAGCTACTTATCTGTACAAAATTGGGAGCCCTGATAATTTCTCTATATCATCAAAATACCAAGAAGATAGAAAAAAGATATTTAAGTGGCTTGTGATGGTGCTTCTTAAAAGGACGTTTAGTGGCCAGCCAGACAATGTGTTAAGACCAATCCGTGATGTAATTAACAAATCAATCAAAGGATTTCCATTTGATGGCATAATAAAAAAGTTGAAAGGTGGCACTAAGGCCATATCATTTGATGACGATGAAATTGATAACCTCCTATATTATCAATATGGCCAGGCATATACATATTCAGTACTTGCGTTTATTTATCCATCACTTGATTTCAGAAATAAGTTTCATCAAGATCATATATTTCCAAAAAAACTTTTCACAACAAAAAGGCTTAAAAAACGCGGTATAGATGAAGATGATATTGAATTTTATCTGGATAGTTACAACTGCCTCGCCAACCTGCAATTACTTGAAGGTGTTCCAAATCAAGAAAAATCAGGAACAGATTTCGAGGTTTGGATAAAAGAAAAGTATCCTAACAAAAAAGATAGAAAAGCATACATGAAAAGGAACTATATTCCAGATGTTGACCTTTCACTCGCAAATTTTGAAGAATTTATAACAAAAAGAGAAGAGTTGATTGTGTCTGCATTTAAGAAGCTGCTCGTTTAATAACTCATTGCTGAGTTCAAAAATCTAAGTGAGACCATAAATCATTTCAGTAAAGGGATATGGTAAGTTTGAAATAATTCAACTCTTAAAGGAGCAGTATGAAAAAAACAATTTTAGTTGTCTTCTTATCATTAATGATTCCATCAATGGGATTATGTTTTGATTACTATGGTCTTAAGTCTGGTATGACATATGAAGAAGTTGGTACTTTTTTAGACACTACAGCACATTCAGATTCTGTGATGGCAATGAAAAATGAGATTGGAAATAAAAAATTTAAAGAAAAGAAATTTGATGGAATAATATTTGGTTATTTTCCAGATAATTATAAACTCTATAAATTAAGAATATTAATTAAGAGAGAACTCTTAGATTCAGATATAGAATGGGAAACTATCAAGCTTGTTTTAGAAAAGAAATATGAAAAAGAAAATGTTATTTCTGTGACTGGCAATAATCCTAAAAAAGATATGTTTTACCAAGTCACTTTGGTAGATGAAAATTTAAAAAATAAATTTTTTAAAAGAATCTATAAAAAGAATAAAGATTTAATATAATAGCCATTATCTCATAACTTAACATTGAATCGGTATTATTCTATGGATAAATTATCAATCTATATGGAGGATTTACCCAATGGTCAAACAAGCCCGATAAAATCACTGGTGAGCTCTACTAAGGGTTTCCCTGAGAAGCACATCATAAAAAGTATCTACTTGATGATATTATAAATGGTTCCTCTTGATACTTCATACTCTTTGGCAAGTTCAGTAGGGCTTACACCATTACTTCTCTTTTCTTTGATCTCTGCCTGTTGGTCTGCTGTCAGTGAGGGCTTACGTCCTGTGTATACACCCTTGGTCTTAGCCTTTGCTATTCCAGCCATCTGTCTTTCTTTTCTCAGGTTTGTTTCAAACTCAGCAAAGACGCCAAGCATTTGGAGAAAGGCTTTACCACTTGCTGTACAAGTATCAATGGATTGGTCAAGTATTTCAAGGCAAGCACCCTTTGATTCAATCGCCTGTACAATATCAAGCAAATCTTTCATGTTACGAGCAAGTCGATCAAGCTTCCAAACGACAACCCTCTCTCCCTTGTCTATGATCTTGAGAATGAGTTCAAGCTGTTCTCTGCCTTTTATAGTGGTGCCTGTTATCTGCTCAGTGAAAATCTTTGCATCAGGATAACGATTCAAGATTGCTTCTTCCTGTACTGTGGTATTCTGATCAAGTGTGCTTACTCTGCAATATGCATATATTTTTTCTGTCATTGTCTGTCTCCCTGTTAAGTGTGGTTTTTGTCTCAGTGTATAATTAGGGTTATAGACTATTATTGAAAAGGTGTCAACAATAAAAAAACAAACTCTATTTGAACAGATATCAAGAGGATTGCATTGTACAATATAGGTATACCCTAAATAACATTGGTAAATAAAAACTTTCAGTATCAATCAACCAATAATCTGAACAATTAAATCAAGAGGTAGCAAATGACGACCAAAGATACCATTAAAGGGCCGAAGAAAAACTTGCAATTTGAGAAAAAAATCAAAGTTGAATTTGCCAATGCAAATAAAAAGTAAAACTATTTCAAACTTTGCCTAATTTTTTTTCGCTATTATAATCTGAACAAAAAATCGTCAAAGACTATCATAGTATATCTCTTAACGAATATTTTGAGATGGAATCATGTGGTTGTCTGGTGTTTCACGTAAATATTTGAATTTATGAGCTTTTAGTATTGACAAGGCATTGGGGTCCTTCTATTGTTTTGCAGAAATGAACCGAATTGTCATTAACAATTAATAAAGGGAATAAACATGATCAGCGAAAATTTTACAATGACCTTAGAAACTAAAATTGAACATTTAAAGACACAACTGGCAGATGAAAAGGAGCGTCACGAATCCACAAAGAATAAACATTGGCGAGAAATTGA
>JAIOSU010000028.1 GCA_021107455.1 Clostridiales bacterium
ATAAAATCGATACCATAGTTTTTGACAAAACAGGAACACTTACAAAAGGAAAACCTGAAGTAACTGATATTTATGCAGTCAATGGATTCAGCGATGCAGACATTATAACATATGCCGCCTCAGCTGAATACGGCAGCGAGCACCCTCTTGGAGAATCCATAGTCAAAAAGGGGCAAGAAATGAATATCCAGCGCTTCAAAACAGATGAATTTTCCGCAATTCCAGGTAGAGGCATCAAAGCAATGATCAATCAAAGCGAAGTGCTTCTCGGAAACATCAAATTACTGCAGGAAAATGGTATAGATCCTCAGGAACACCTCACTCAGTTCGATCTTTATGCGGATGAAGGAAAAACGCCTATGCTCCTCGCAATAGGTGGAAAAGTCGCAGGTATAATCGCTGCTGCTGATGTACTGAAAGATAATAGCATTGAAGCGATAAAGAGATTACACAAACTCAACATCAAAACCATAATGATTACTGGTGATCATAAAAAAACTGCCGGTGCAATCGCAAAATATGTTGGAATTGACGAAGTTTTGGCAGAAGTTTTACCTGGTGACAAAGCAGCTGAAGTCAAAAAGTTACAAGAAAGTGGTAGAAATGTCGCCATGGTCGGAGATGGTATCAATGACGCTCCAGCACTGGCTCAAGCTGATATCGGAATTGCCATCGGATCAGGAACAGATGTGGCAATGGAATCAGCAGATATCGTTCTGATGAGAAGCGACCTGCTCGATGTTGTCACTGCAATCCAGCTCAGTAGAAAAACGATCCGAAATATAAAACAAAACTTGTTTTGGGCGTTCATCTATAATATAATTGGCATACCTGTTGCGGCTGGAGTCTTGTACGCTTTTGGAGGACCACTTCTCAGTCCGATATTCGCAGCTGCCGCAATGTCCATGAGCTCAGTTTCGGTATTAACGAACGCTCTCAGATTGAAAACCTTTAAGATATAGGAGGAATCATGAGTCAAGCCACTATAAAACCAAACATTTGTGACATCGAAGATCCATCCTGTGATTGTGGTCGCCAGACCATGAGAACAGAAAATGAGAAAAAGCTGCTCGCTAACCGCTGCAACAGAATTGAAGGTCAGATCAGAGGGATAAAAGGGATGATTGAACGGGATGTATATTGTGATGATATTTTAAATCAAATTGCAGCTGCACAATCCGCTCTTAATTCCATGAGTAGAATCATTCTCGAACAACATATGAATACATGCCTCATCGATAGAATCAAAGATGGAGATTATGACGTTGTAGACGAAATCCTCACAACAATTGGTAAGTTGATGAAATAAAAAACCAAGAGTGCTTGCACTCTTGGTTTTTCGCTATTTTTCAGTAGATTTTCTTTCCACAAGTTCAGTGCCAACAATAAAATGATTCACAGGATTTTCATTGCCTTCCAGTGATTTGATCAATAATTTTGCCGCATTATATCCGAGATCTTCTGCTCTGATGTCTACAGATGTAAGTGGTGGCTCCTGATATTCTGATAATGGCGTATTATTGAATCCCGTGACTTTGATCTCAAGATGATGCTCTTTAATGTATCTGAGCACACCAAATGCCAGTAAGTCATCAGTCGTCACAACCGCATCCGGAACCTTGTATTTACACATCTCATCCATCGCTTCATAACCATACTCATCTGTAAAATCAAGAGTTTCAAATATCAACTGTTCATCTACAGAAAGATTTCTTAAATCAAGAGCTCTCTTGTAACCTTCCAGTCTATCTTTCGAGAAAATATATCTTTGAGGACCGCCTATAAATGCAATATCATGAGCACCCTTTTGGATCAATTTGTTGACCAAATTGTATGTCGCCTGAAAATTATCATTATCAACCCACATGATATCATGAACGTTATATGGTCTGCCAATAACAACAAACGGGAAATCTTGTTGGCTTAAATAGTCGATACAAAGGTCATTCTCATAAGCAGTCAGCAAAATGATGCCATCCACCCATTTTGAGTGAACAAACTCTCTGACATAGTTGAGTTCATCTTCTGGATTTTCACTGTAGTTGAACATGATCTTATAGTTTTTCTTTTGTGAATAGATACTGATTCCGCGCATTGCCTGGATAAAAAAGGGATTTTTAAACAGGTTTTCTTCTTTGTTCGGAATAATAAGCCCAAGTGTTTTAGTGGATGCATTAGCCAAATTTCTAGCAATTGCATTGGGTTTGTACTTTAATTCCTCCATGGCGGCATAGACTATTACTTTTGTGGCCTCACTGATTCTGGGGCTTTGTGATATGACCCGTGAAACTGTAGATGGTGAGACGTTGGCCAGTTTTGCGACATCTTTGATTGTTATTGCCATTCTTGATTCACATCCTTTATGACCGTTATGGTCCGAGCATTAATTGATTCTTAAACCGGTCTCAGTGTCAAAGAAATGTATGGACTCAACATCGAATCCAAATGAGTGTTCTTCATTTTCGTCATAAATATAGTGACCCGGTGTTGAAATTATGAGTTCTGAATCATTCTTTAAACGCACATGCAGTATCTTTTCCTTACCAAGCATTTCGACAACATCAATTTTTGCAGTGAATGTATCCCCGAACTCACCACCGCTTTCAAATCTCTCTGGACGAATACCGACCGATACAGATTTACCTTCAAAAGCAAGTAAGCGCTCAGTGTCATTTAATGATGGTGTGATGATAATCAACTCATCATCAGAAACAAATTTACCTTTGATCATTTTTCCTTCAATGATATTCATTGTTGGAGATCCGATGAATTTTGCTACGAAAATATTGGCAGGTTTGTTATAGAACTCATCAGGAATTCCTGCTTGTTGAATTTTACCGTCGTTCATCAGTACAATTTTGGTTGCCATGGTCATGGCTTCAGTTTGGTCATGTGTGACATAGATTGATGTTGTACCTAAAGCTTTATGCAATCGAACAAGTTCAACGCGCATATGCTCTCTGAGTTTCGCATCCAGATTGGATAGTGGTTCATCCATAAGGAAAACAGCCGGATTCCGAACCATCGCACGACCTAGAGCTACCCTTTGTCTTTGACCACCGGATATATCGGAAGGCTTGGAATAAAGATATTCCTTGATTTGCAAAAGCTCAGCAGCTTCCATAACCCTGTCATTGATGATTTTCTTACGTTCTTTTCTCATGGATAGAGAAAATGCCATATTATCATATACTGTCATATGAGGATAAAGTGCGTAGGATTGAAATACCATTGCAATATCTCTATCTTTTGATGGAACTTTATTCATACGTTTATCGTTGAATAAAAGATCCCCTTCAGTGATGGAATTCAGACCTGCAATCATTCTAAGCAAGGTAGTCTTGCCACAACCCGATGGTCCTAGTATAACACAAAAATCCTTATCTTCAATTTCCAAATCTATATTTTTAAGGGTAAACTCTTCTCTCCCCTCATATTTCTTTCCTATATCTTTAAGTGTGACTTTCATCTCAAATCCTCCTGTCTCTTGATCAACTTATTATCCCTTAACTGAGCCTTGAGCAAGGCCGGATACCAATTGTTTTTGCAGCACAATGAATAGAATTACAATCGGTACTGCTGTCAGCAACCCTCCTGCCGCAAATGCAGGCTGATTGAGTGTTCTAAAGTCGCTGATCAGTGTAAACAGTCCAGCGGCGAGTGTAAAAGATTTCGGATTGGTCAAAAGAACTCTTGGTAGCAAATAATCCATAAATGGACCTATGAAAGACCAAAGTGCAATGATTGCAAGCATTGGCTTCGCTATTGGCATAATAATCAATCTATAGACCTGCATACTGGAACATCCATCTATTCTTGCCGCATCGTCAAGCTCAGTTGAAATCGAATCGATGTAGCCCTTTAAGATAAATGTATTTCCTGCGATGCCTCCACCAGAGTATATTAAAATGAGCATCATTTGCCTCGAAAACCATGGTGCAAGTGAACCGATTATGGAATGCATAGTAAAATATGCTGTGATCCCTGCAAAAGTTGGAATCGTTTGAATCAACATGATTGCCATCAATGAAGCTTTTCTTCCTTTGAAACGATATCTAGAATAAGCAAATCCCGTAAATGACACAATAGTGAGTGTCAATATTGCAGTTGAAGCAGCAATGAAAATCGTATTCTTAACCCAAGTCAGATACAACGTTTCACTGAAAAGATATTTAAAATGTTCAAATGAAAACTCAAAATTGTCATTGAGCATCAAATATTGTTCTTGTTTTCCATTGAATGCGGAAACAACCATTTGGAACAAGGGCCACAGAATAGCTATAACCCAAGCGATAAGAACTACATAAGATAGTGCCAATCCAATCATGCCCAGCGTGCTTAAAGGTTGTTTATCCGAGAGATACAGCTTGTTTTTTTTCTTAAACCATTTCATTATAGTCTCTCCTCCTTAAACGCTTTGGAATTTTTGAATCCGATAAATGCAAAGAGCATTAGACCCATAGAAATAACAATAGTTATTGCCGCACCAATGGATTGATATTGATTTTCCATTGTCAGTTTATAGATATATGAGATCAAAAGATCCGTACTGCCTGCCAGATTACCATATTTGGACGGATTGAATGGTCCACCGCCGTTGAAAAGATAAATAATCGAAAAGTTATTGAAATTGAATGTATATTGACCAACGAGCAGCGGTGCCGTCTGGAATAAAACAATCGGTAGAGTGATTCTCTTCAGCTTTTGCCAGGCAGTAGCACCATCGATTTGAGCTGCTTCATATAAATCACCTGGAATGGCTTGCAGCACCCCGGTTGAAAGCAGGAACACATAGGAACTTCCGAGCCAAGTCTGAAGGAAAATCAAAGTAATTCTTGATAATGTGGCATCATTTTTAACTTGAACCTGTATATTGAAAAGATCATATATAACCGTTGTAAGTGCGCCATTTGGTGAGAACATGATACTGAAAAACATAATAGTGATAAAAGCTGGTACAGCCCATGGCAACAGGTATACAACTCTAAAAAATGTTTTTCCCTTGATTCGATCGTTGTTTGCAAGAATCGCAAGAAAAAATCCTGTGGCTATTGCGAGCGACGTGGCGACTACTGTCCATATAAGTGTCCATGACAAAATAGACCAGAACACCGAACCGGCAAGACCTTGACCTAATGCTATGAGCCTATAGTTCTCAATACCTACCCATCCGAACTTGGATTGATTTTGAGGATCCATACCAGTAAAGGACAATAATATCGCTGTGGTAATTGGAACAAGTACAATAAAAATTGTGAGTAAAAGAGCTGGAGCGGATACCATATATGGAAATCCCTCTTGTTCAATTTTACTAACGGTTTCAAACCAGTTTCTAGGTCTTATTCCTCTGATAATATTTTTCTCGGTTTTGAGAACATCATTAAATGAAAGTGCATATAGCGCAATGGTGATTAATACAAGGAAAACTGCAACAATCCCCCCTATCATAAAGATCAAGGATTTATCGATTTTCTTACCATCTTTAGCCAACGAAAGCAATCCTGAGATTCCATCTCCTTGGTAGTTACCATAACCAAGTGCATACGGTATAGCAATAAAATAAATAAATAGTGTTACAAGTGAAAATAAAAGTGCTTTGAAATATTGTTTGTTTAGCAATTGTCCAATTCCAGGTATAAGGATTGTCAAAAAAGAATAAAAAGGAACAGTTTTTCCAGTTTCTATAGGTGTCTTTCTTCTGACATCAGAAAGATTTGATTTCAGAATTTTAAGTTTCAGCTTGATGCCTTTGGTCAACACATATTTCTTGTTCTTAATGAGCTCTTTAACGGATTTGGTTTCAATATTGTATGAATTGAGTGTATTGGTTTCTTTACGTTTTGCTTTTAACTCTA
>JAIOSU010000155.1 GCA_021107455.1 Clostridiales bacterium
GATCAACTTCATTTACAATCACAAATGATGATGGCGATATCGTGGACCTTTTGGGCAATGAATTCGCTGAAGCAACATTCTCTATTACTGTAACTGCTGATAAAGTAGGTCCAGAAGTTGCTAGCATCGAAATCACGGGTGAAACAGAGTTTACTGTTGTCTTCACTAAAAGCGTTAACTTTACTGCTTCTAACGTAGAAGTACTTGATGTTGATGGCGAAGAGATCGATGGTGTTTCAATCACAATCGACCAAGATCCAGATGGCGACAACACAAAAGAATATGCAGTTGATTTTGCTGAAAATATGGCAGGCGAAACTGTATTGATCATGATCGAAGACGTTAAAGACACTACTTTATTAGAAAACAAAATGGCTGATTTCTCTGTTGCTTTAGAAGTAACTGATAAAACTGGTCCAGTAATTGACAAAGCAACTTATGACGAAGTAGAAAATGAATTGTTCGTATTCTTCAATGAAGATGTAGACGCTGAAACTGCTTTAGAAGGTGCTAATTACTACCTCTTAAACGGAACTACTTACACTAAACTTTCTGTAGATCCTGAATTTATCAACGGTTCTGATACACTCGTATTTGAGTTAACTTCTACTCAAGATGCATTGGTAAACGTTGCTTCTACTAAATTGTTTGTAATCGGAGTTGAAGACGTTGCTGGAAATGAAATTGACCCAACTATCGTTAATACAATCCAAGTACATTCAGTTGCAGTAGTTCCTACTTTTGACACTGTTGAAGCAACTGCTAACGACACTTTAGTTGTAACTTACAACGAAGAGTTGGCATTAGTTGATATCGACGCTTACAGAGTTGGAGTTACTTCTGCTCAAGCAATGGAAATTGCTTTAGAAGATGGCGTAACTGTTGTTACATTAACATTCCCAGAAGATTTCTTCTTAGCATTAAATGAAGGAACTGCATTCACACTTTCTTACAATGACGAAACGTTAGTTAAGAACTTGTTTGATGTTTCTCCATCAGATGTTGAAACAATGGCTGTAGTTGATAAGATTAAGCCAGAAGTTGATACTATCTACTTGGTAGGAAATGAAATCGAAATTACTTTCACTGAAACTTTAGCAACTGCTAATCAAGCATTATACGCATTCGATTTAGTAGTAACAGAAGATGGTGATGAGCTTGTAGCGGGCGTTGATTACACAACTACTGTTTCAGGTATGGTTCTTACTGTAGCATTTGATGCTTACGATGCAACTGCAGAGTACGAAGTAGCTTCTAAAGCTACAATCACTTACATCAAAGATGATGCAACAGTTGGAAACAAAGCTGTAGTATTTGATGATGCTGTATTGGCTGAAATTGAAGAATAATATTTAAACTAAGAGAGGGGTTATCCCCTCTCTTTTTTATGTTCTGAGTTAATTGACTCTAAGTCAATAGTTGAAGTGGAGATGTTATAATCTCTACTTTTTTGTTGTTTTAAGCTAAATTCTAATTAGTACCTATGCCACTCGAAAAACTGTCAGAAGTTTTTCAAGCACAAGAAAAAATATAATTAAAAAGGGAACAAACTGATAGCATTAAAAGAAAAGTCAACACTCAAATTCATGAATCAATGGTTGAAAACATCTATGATCACAATGTCAGTATGTTGAGCATTAAGTATTCTCATATTTTGCTCAATGTTAGTCAAATCTACCAAACCTAATGCATATTCTTCTGCGGCAGAGCCGCAGTTCCGGTGTGGCGTGAGCCACTAGTCCGGAACTACTGATCCACCTATGGTGATGAATTAGCGCGTAGTATAGTGCTCTATGTGATTAAAAATGAACATAAAAAATTCACAATGAATCAAGAGATTCAATGTGAATTTAAAATTGGAAAATTATGAAATTGTTATTATGTGTAATGAATTTAGTATATTTTGAATCTTAATTCGATTTCATATTTGATGACGGTTTTAAAACACTCAATGCGACTCCTAGAAAGACCCAGAACACTGGAGAAACATGAACAGCTGAATCGTTAAAGAAGGCAGCTATGAAGTATGATGCAATTGCAATTGGGAAGCCTGATAAGAAAACGCTTTCAAAGTGATTTTTATGCTGAATCCATGAAGAAAATAGTCTTTTTCCTAGTATCAAATAGAAAAATAAATATGCACATAGTGCTAAAAGGCCACTGTTAATCGCAATTTGTAGAAATAAGTTGTGTGGTTTATCTACAACCATGTTGTTTGTATTGTAAGTGTTATACTTTCCGATGTAATCATTTTGAGGAAAAACCAAAGCAAACGTATCAGGACCATAACCTAGTAGTGGTTTCTCAAGCACCAATGGAATAGACCTAGACCAAATATATCCTCTACCTGAACCGAGTCTCTCTCTTCCTTCAAATCCCAATTGATCCGCAGTTATTATGTTATCATAATTGCCATAAGGATTTTTATACATCAACTTGTTGTTCTCATAATCGAAGTACCATGGCTCACCATAAAGTTCTAATGTAAATAAAAGAGATTCATTTCTTTTAATCATGTATACTTTGACATTTTTTAATACTGAATCTTCAAAGCCTATCTTTGAACTGTTATTTTCTACTGTTGGCAATACTTCTATGTCGTCAAGTAAATATTTAACTTCCCAACCTTCAGGTAATCTATTGAGTACTTTTACTTCAAAAGAATGATCTTCCAGTACGGCTATTATCGAATCATCAATAACTGAAATATCCTTAAGTCTATTGGAGACCTGAACTGATGTGAATATTGATTGTATACGCCTTGTTATAAATTTGTTGCTGTATGATTCAAATCCAACGAATATTATTACTAAGGCTAATATAAGAACAAGTGCCAATTTGAAATGCTTAATAACCGTTTTGTAATTAAATAAAGCAATCACTGGAAAAGAAACTGCAACAGCGACAAGTCCACCACGAGCAGATGAACCTAATAAGTTGAAAGCCATCAGAGATAAAAGGAAAAATAGTGCTATTTGTTTAGTACGTTTTTTTTCATATATTGCGAGAGACAAAATCAGTGGAAAACTGAGTGCAATAAAATGGCCAACATAATTGTAATGATAAAGAGTTTGTACAACAACGTTATAAGTTATTGTGGATGATGCTTGAAAGTTTACATTTGTCATATTTGATCCAGTTATAAATGGCATTACGATTTCATTAAAGATTAAATCTATTCCAAAATATTGAAAGAGTCCTATTATAGAGAGAATAAAGTTAGTTATGACAAAAGCGAAAGTTAATTTTTTTAGCTCATCTTCCTTCCACGTATAGGAATAAATCAATAGAAAAACAACTAAATAGCTCAGCCAAACCCAAGTGCCTTCGTATCTTTCGAGATAACCCTTAGAAGAAACGTATGAATTAACTGAGAAGATATGAGATAGAAGAGTGAAGAAGATAAAAACTAATGCAGTTATAATGACAGGGTCTTTAAAATTCATTGTTTTTCTCTTGTATTGTCTATATACAAGTAAACCAAGAGATGCTAAACCAATGAAAATAACTATCTGTGATTTAAATAGAGAATAACTGTCATAGAATACAGTTTCATTTGGATACCAGATGAACTGGTCCATAGGATAGTTTAATGCAACAATCCTGATTAATAGTGGGATTACTGAGGTGAATATTATAGCAATCAATAGCAGCCATTTTGAAGATTGATCTTTATGAATTTGTTTTTTTATTTTCATGAGTATCCCTCGTTTCATTGTTTAGTATTATTTTAACATAAGATATGAGAATTATAAACTAAGAAGCTTTGAAATTCAATGCTCATATAGTATAATGAAGATTGAGTAAACTAGCAAAGGAGCTTAATAAAAATGGAAGATAGACATTACGAAGATGAGATATCTTTAAAAGAACTGATTATGGCACTTGTTAATAATTGGAAAATGATTACGATGTTCATTGTAATTTCAGCGGTTTTAGCATTGGGATATGTTTTCCTCATAGCAGATGAAGTATATGAATCATCCATAGAAGGAATTATAAGTGTACCAGAATCCACTAGTACTCGATATGGTACATATACATTTCCTACTACGAACAAGATGGATTACTTGAATGAGGTATATTCAAATGCATTGCTTGAAAATTTCATTGATGAACTGGGCCTTGAAGAAGCGACCGTTGAAGGATTTAGAGAGAGCATTGTAATAGATACCGAAGAAGAATCCACTCGGTTTATGTTCAAAATTACTGGGGAATCTCCTGAAGATGCTATGAATAGATTGGTTGTATTAAAAAATCTTTATTTGGAAGAAATTCAAATGAAGTATAAGGAAAGTGCACTCAATTATTTTGTCAGAGAATATCATGTTACAGCTAAACAACTTGAAGAGACACTTCTAAACCAAAAAAAACAACTCAGAGAGCTTGAAACAGAATTTGAAGACGTATCACCAGTGATCACTCTTCAAAAATTGGTCACAAGTGATCCGGTATATGCAGCAGAACTTGCGAAATCAAGAGGATTAAATTTGGAAGATCTTTCCGGGGACAAAATGCTTGAAGAGGAAATCAATCCACATTATTTAACCATACAAGGCAATATTATTGATCTGAGAAAGACCATTCAAGATACAGAACGAGCAATCGAGAAAAATATAAAATATACCAATGAACTTAAAACAGAATTGGTAGCAGTTCAAAATTTTGCGGTTTCAGGTGATGAATCAACTTTGACCAATGATATGCTTAATGTCATGGATTCTAAGCTTCAAATGAGTGTTCAACCAAGTTTTCCAAGGAATCCGATAGCACCAAGAAAAGCATTAACACTTGCTATTGCACTTGTTCTTGGAGGTATGATTGGGGTTTTTGCAGCATTTTTCAAAGAGTATTGGAAGAATAATTAATTTGTCTTGATGCGGGGGAATTGCAGTGATTAATGAGAATCAGAAGAGTTTATCTAGATTGATTATTGTACTTGATGCCATTATGATATTGTTTGCATTTGGGCTAGCTTTTTATATCCGTTTTTATACCAATATCATATCGACAGGCGTGCTCGTATTAAGCACTATTGAAACATTGGTACCACTTTTTGTGGGGATACCGACTTTTTTGATTTTTTATAATTTGCTTGAACTCTATAATTACAAAAGACATTTTGGTTTGTTTGAAACAATCGCTCGAATTGTCAGAAGTGTGACTTTTGGAATTTTGATCATTTTGGCAGTGCTGTTCATCTTTAAACTTCAGGATTTCTCAAGATGGACGCTTATTCTGTTTTATGGATTCACAATCCTTTTCACCACAGCAGAACGTTACGTGATGAGACGTGTTGTGCAAAGGATGATTGCAGAAGGTCGCTTTGACAAACGATGCTTGGTGCTTGGTTTAAACGATATTTCTTTGCAGTTGATGAAGAGTCTTGAAAACAATCAGAGTTGGTCATATGACATCATTGGGATACTCGATGATCATGCTCCAGGTGGAAAAGTTGTTCTAGGGAAAATTATAATTGGAAAAGTCAATGAACTGAAAAAGAAATTGGAAGAACTAGATGTAGATGTGGTTATGATTGCACTAATGGCTCAAGATTATGAGCATGTGGAGCGTGTGATTCAGATCTGTGAGCAGGCTGGAGTGAAGACTCACATTATTCCATATTATCATCGATTCATCCCTGCTAAGCCCTATATGGACGATTTGGATGGACTTCCTGTTATAGATACTCGTCACGTCCCGCTCGATAACTTTTTGAAGTCTTTTGCGAAACGCATTTTTGATATTGTATTTGCACTTATCGCACTGATCTTGACTTCGCCGGTTATACTGATCAGCGTGATTATGACACTAATTACTTCACCTGGACCAGTGATTTTCAAACAGGAACGGATTGGACTGAATAGAAAGCCATTCATGATGTACAAATTCAGGTCTATGGTGGTTCAAGAAGACAAAGATGAGATGACCAAGTGGACAACTAAGGATGATCCTAGAAAGACTTGGTGGGGCAAATTCATGCGTAGAATGAGTATTGATGAATTGCCACAGTTTGTAAATGTATTGTTTGGTGATATGAGTGTTGTAGGTCCTAGACCAGAAAGACCGTATTTTGTGGAGCAATTCAAAGAAACCATACCCAAGTATATGATCAAGCATCAAGTGAGGCCTGGTATAACCGGTTGGGCGCAGATCAATGGATGGCGTGGAGATACAAGTATAGAGAAGAGAATTGAGTTTGATCTATATTATATTGAGAACTGGAAGATGTCACTGGACATTAAGATTATATTGTTGACAGTTCTCAGGGGTTTTGTAAACAGGAATGCATATTAAAATATGAACAAAAACGCCGTGATGAGTTTCATGGCGTTTTTTCAATTTTGGATCATTTATTTGTTTACAACAGCTCCAAATATAGTGTTGTTGTTTTTTTTACCATTTGAGTCAATGTAAAATCTTGAGACTTTATTATAGCTTGGCTTGAGATCTTATCAATTGAATATGAGTTCAAATCATTTATTGCAGAAACAATAGACTCAGTAGATTTTGGTTTTAAAAGCCATCCTGTGACGCCATGTTCCACGATTTCGGGGACACCGCCAACATTGGTTGCCATAACTGGAACCCCACAATTCATGGCTTCTATGAATGTATAGGGAAGTCCTTCATCAATGGAAGGTGCTAGTAGTATGTCGATGTTTGAATAGGCTTTACCAATCTCGTCAGATTGTACAAAACCGTGGTAGGTGACATTCTTTTGAGACGAAGAATTAATGAAAGCTATAATCTGATCCTTATACTCACCATCGCCATAGATGTGGAAGTGATACTCACTTCCTTCAAGAGACTTAATGGCTTCAAGTAAATACTCTATTCCCTTTTGATGGGTCAGTCTACCGACAAATCCAATGTTCTTGATTTGAGTTCTTACAAATCTGTGTTGATTGAAAGGGTCGAAATCGATTCCATTGTGTATAGCTTTGACTTTGGAAGGTTTATGCCCTTTTGCGATAAGTTCATCTCTTGATTGATTGGATACTGCAAGGGTTATCGAGTCCAGGTTTCTGAAGGATAGAAATAACCACTCCATTAACTTGACAATCTTAAAGTGTGGTAGTACCCAGCCGTGGGTTGTTGAAATTATTTTATACTTAGTTCCAAAAATGAATCGGTTGATCAGACTTGCATATCGTCCTGTGACGATTCCTCGAGCGGCTTGAAGATGGAGGATATCGGGATTCAATTCGCGAATCAACTTGCAGATTTTGAAAAAGTTTTTAAGTCCTCGATCTACTGGATAACAATTTTTTTTAAGTGTTGGTTTGACAGAATCGATGATTGGATTTCCTCGTGTGCAGATGAGAGAAACTTCAAACTTATCTTCTGAAAGATTATTGATTAAATCCAAAGTGTGTTTCTCAGAACCGCCATAATTGGTACCGTTTAATATGAGGTAGGTGATTTTGGTTTTCATAGAATTCTCCAGCTAATGTGTTATTTACTTAAGATGATACCTTAAAAATATTAAGGTTTCAATAGCACATAAATTATTGGTTAAATTGATGTGACATTCATTGACCAAAGTAGGCATAAGTGTTATTCTATAATGGGTGTTCAATGATTGAACGTAATAAGGGGAAACTATGGAACTATACGAAATCAACATGCTGGAAGTGATTCAAAAACATGAATATATATCTCAAAGGGACATCTCCAGTGAGGTGGGTATTTCACTAGGGATGGTGAACCTTCTGATCAAGAAGTTTGCAAAGACGGGACTGATCAAGGCTGAAAAACTGAGTGGGAACAAAGTGAAGTATATACTCACACCTTCTGGATTCACATTTCTTTCTAAAAAAACGGTGGATTATATCTCAAGATCTTATAAGGCAGTACTTAAGATTCAGAATCATATGATTTCAGTGCTGGAAGAGAACTTTGAAAAGAATGAGATTGTTTATATCTATGGCATGGAAGATGAAGTGGCTGAGATTCTTGTGGATGTGCTGAAACACAATGGGTACAAGTTTCAGTGGTTGGAAGAAACTGAGATTAAGGAAGGTATGAAGTTTGTTCAGTGGCAGGATGCTGGGGATGATGGGATATTTATATTGAAATTCCTAGGATAATAATGCAATTTGCATAAATACAACTTTTCAGCTTTGCTGAAAATGTTGCCCGAACGTAGCATTTTGAAAAAATGCAGGAGGGTTAGGTAATTATGTTTCATATCTCAATAATTAATGCATTTTGCATAGGACAAATAGGAAGGATGATGTTAGGATGAATAGGTTGGGTTAACTTGCTTAGGTGTTAATGTACATGGTGCATGTCCCCAAGAGTTGCTACTCAGGTGTTTGTATGAGAAACAAAAAACTGAGAGGATTTACATTAGTAGAACTGATTATCGTTATTGCAATCATTGGGATTCTTGCTGTGATTAAAGTGCCAAGATTGAGTGGATTTAGAGAGTTGGCTGAGAATAGGGTTTGTGAGTCCAATCTGATGACAGTTGATCGGTTGTATACTATGTTTATTTTGGAAAACAAAGGATTAGAAGCGAATTTTGATCAATTCCTTATTGAGAATTTTGATGGTGTGTGTCCAAGTGGTGGAATGATTAGTTATGAAGATGGTCAAGTTAAGTGTAGTGTACATCTGGATGATGGAGAAGATGTTGAAGAGCCACCTGGTGAGGAAGTGCCTTGGTTGTGATTGGATGAGTTGAGCGACGTGAGTATGGTGAAAGGATAAAGAGGCTGCAAGGTAGTGATATCAAGGGTTTCATCACAATCACTAAATGTACTAATGTTTCAGAAGCATTACACGTCTAAACATCCAATCATGAGACGGAATTGTGCAAGATATAGTGTGGAAACAAGTACAAAACACTACATATAGAGAATAAAATTAAGGTGCTAATACATAAAAGCACCTCTATACAATACATAGACTTTAGATAAAGGAAGGATGACGGTAAAATGGCTGAGAATAAGAAAATCTGGCTCGCTTCACCACACATGAGTGATGAAGGTTATGAAATGCAATATGTACAAGAAGCATTCGATACCAACTGGGTAGCACCACTTGGACCAAATGTAAATGAGTTTGAGAAAGAGCTGGCTGCTAAAGTTGGTTCAAGACACGCTGCAGCGATGACATCTGGTACAGGCGCCATTCATCTAGCCCTTAAAGCAGCTGGTGTGGGTGAAGGAGATATCGTGTTCTGTCCAACCCTTACTTTTTCTGCTACAGCCAATCCGATCATTTATCAGAACGCAACACCTGTTTTTATAGACAGTGATTATGAAACATGGAATATGTGCCCTAAAGCATTAGAGGCGGCCTTCGAGAAGTACGGTGATAAGGTGAAGGCTGTTTTAGTTGTGCATTTATATGGTCTTTCAGCTGAAATGGACAAGATTATGGAGATTTGTAGTAGATACGACGTAACAGTCATCGAAGATGCTGCGGAGTCTTTAGGTGCTTATTATAAAGGAAAACATACTGGAACTTTTGGAGAGTTTGGAGTGTTCTCATTTAACGGAAACAAGATTATCACTACTTCTGGTGGGGGAATGCTTGTTTCTGATGATGAAGAGAAGATTAAGAAAGTAAGGTTTTGGTCCACCCAGTCTAGAGATGCTGCAAGGCACTATCAGCATAGCGAATTAGGGTTTAATTACCGTATGAGCAATGTCGTTGCTGGGATTGGCAGAGGGCAGCTTAAAGTATTGGATCAAAGAGTTGCTAAGAAGAAGTATATATTTGAATATTATAAAAAAGAACTTGGTCAGTTAGATGGTGTTGAGTTTATGCCTATCAATGACTGGAATGAACCGAACTACTGGTTGAGTGTAATGACATTAAATGGTTCAGTAAGAACATTAGATGTTATGGAAGCGTTAGAGAAAGAGAATATCGAATCAAGACCTGTGTGGAAGCCAATGCATATGCAGCCGTTCTTTGCTGAGTATGATTACATTGGTGGCAATGTAAGTGAGATGTTATTTGAGAATGGTGTGTGCTTGCCATCTGATACTAAGATGACGGATGAGGACCTTGAGAGAATATGTTCAATTATAAAGGGACTGTGGTCTAAATAAGAAGTAGGTGCTGATAGATGCAGAGCAAAGTTAAAGAGAAAGCTAAAGTGAATAAAGGTATATACAGAAGATTTCTTAAAAGACCAATGGACTTCATTTTGTCTTTGATGGCAATTATCTTTTTAAGTCCGGTACTTATAGTCGTTGCAATTCTTGTTAGGTTGAAGCTCGGTAGTCCGGTTTTGTTTAAGCAGAAAAGACCTGGACTTAATGAGAAGATTTTTACTATGTATAAGTTCAGGACAATGACTGATGAGAAGGACGAGAATGGTGAGCTGCTTCCAGACAGTGTAAGACTTACGAAGTTTGGTAGGATATAGAGGTCT
This sequence comes from Clostridiales bacterium, assembly GCA_021107455.1. GTDB lineage: Bacteria > Bacillota > Clostridia > Peptostreptococcales > Acidaminobacteraceae > Fusibacter_D. The sequence continues at coordinate 10,397 of JAIOSU010000155.1, forward strand.
ACAAGTAAAGATGAACTTCCGGAACTGTTTAATATCCTTGTAGGTGCTATGAGTATTGTGGGGCTTAGGCCTTTACTCATACAATACCTGAAACTTTACAATGACCATCAAAAGAGGAGA
>JAIOSU010000304.1 GCA_021107455.1 Clostridiales bacterium
CATATTTCATAGACTTTTAATCCGTTTGTAATCAAAATAAAGCCAAGAGTGCTCTTGCACTCTTGGCTTTCGCGCAGTTACAATGTTTTGTGAAACGAAACATTGGGCGTAGGTATGGTTCTCGCGAAGCGAAACTATACTAGCCACATATGTCTATGTTCTACATAGTACTGTTTGAAACTTATTAGCGCCTCAGTTAGACTTGAATAAATCTTGCGCTCTTGGTTTTTCGCCTCTGGTTTTAAGTGGTCGGAGCAACAGGACTTGAACCTGCGGCCTCATGACCCCCAGTCATGCACTCTACCAAACTGAGCTATACCCCGACGTGTATAGACTCATTTTAGTATAATTCACCCTGAATTTCAATTCATTTTGATATCGTATTATTTAATGATCAACCATACACCAACTACTGCAAATATCAATGCGAAGATGTAAAAAAAGATTACAGTTCCCTTTTCTCCGAGAACTTTGATAAACAACTTGATCTTAGCCATTCCCCAAATTTTTGGGGGTTGTTTCACAGCAATCCATACCACTAGTGCCGCATAAGCTACCATAAGTATTCCTAAAAAAGCCATTCCATTCATAAGATCCTCCTATCAACTTAATCCATTAACTATTCTTTTTCTCAAACCGACAAATACAAGTGCAGTGATTATAAGTATGATTCCGCTATTCATGAAGACCTGTCCCCAAGTTGCCTGAACCAGCAAAATATCCTTTATGACATCATAGGCCCAATAAAATGGAGACCAGTACAAAATGAATATCCATTTTGCAGGCAAGTATATAGCTCCAAAAATCGATGCCAGAACTGGTATAAACACTGTTTTCATACTGGCGATAGCAGATATGGGTTCATCGCTGACAACACCAATGCTAAAACCGATGATCGCACCAATAAAAGAGATTGCAAAAACACTGACAAACAACATTGCATAGTTGATTCCTTCAAAACCTAATACTGTAATAACAGCAGCACCACCATATAAAGTGAGTATGAATCCTAGCAATCCTTTACCTATAATAAACTCTTTTCTTTTTGTAGGGGTCACATTGATGGCACTGATTGTATTGCTCATTTTCTCCTCGACAAGATTCAACAGGATCAGCATACCTCCCAAAATCGTATTGAAGATGATCAAGAGATTTGCTCCTTCAAGTTTCATCGGCGACATGACCCAACCGATATCACTAAACTCTACTTCAATAGGGAGTTCAACAGATTCGTTTTGATAACGTCCAACAATTGTTTTAAGAAGATCAACAGTACCTTCCATCTCATTGCCTTGAGTCACGATTTCAACTTTATCATCATTGACTACAACTCCAAAAACATCATCCATTCTTAGAATGCGTTCTTCCATGTCATTGACTTCAATTACTTTAGCATATGTTTCAAGATAAGAGACAATCGCCGGAGGAGTATCCTCATATATAGCTACATTGAGTGTAGAATCTCCTACACTTGGAATGAGCATTTTTAAAACCAGTGCAAACATAATGGGTGCGGCTGCCAGATAAATCACCAACCAGTCTCTTGTACCACTCTTTATATCTCTTATTACAAAATTTAATATTCTTCTCATATCCGCCTCCTAAACCGTTAGAGTTTTCTTGAATCGATGATTGGCGGCAATAAATAGAATCAGACCAAGTACCAAATATATTCCAATCTGCATTAAGATGTAGCTTTGATCTCCATTTTTAAGCAATAGTTCTCTGAGCGAAAACATCATCGGATATGATGGAAACCACTTGATCCAAAACGGATTGAATGAAGGCATCAAATAGGATATGGCTGGAATCATCATAATCATAATGAAAACGTACAGAACGCCCATCGCTTTTACCATTGTATTGAAAAAACTTGATACTAAAAGACCAAGAGCAGATCCAAAGGTGTTAAAAGCAACTATCAATCCAAACAAGTATAGATAGTTTACGTCGAAACCGGCAATTGCAAGTACAGTGATAAAAGATGTGATGAGTCCCATCATGAGCATAATCATCATTTTGCTGGCAAGATACTGCCAAACCTCCACCGGTGCTACCGCATATGCTCTAATGACGCCCTCTTCCTTATCAAGAAAAATATAAGCTGCTATTATAAAAAGTCCCATCAATCCAACATTCATTGTCAGATATATTGGAAGGATATTGATTCGATCGGTGAGTTTTTCTGAATCCTGTTCCAATGGTCGTACTGAAATATCAGACGAAAAACCGGGAATCTGCGATAAAATTTCGCCTTCAATACCCGCTTTTATAAGATTTTTCATACTTTCATTTTCATAACCTTGAAGAACCATTTCGTAAACAAATTTATCTTCATTTTTCTTTATGACCGCTCCTACTGATGAACGGTCTTTCTTCATTGCATTTTCAATCTCTGTACGGTTACTGAGCATAGTGACATCGTCTGAATCTCCCAAAAACCGTCCAACGTTTTCAGCATCACTGCTTTCAAGTTCAGTTGTGACATAAAACGTCTGTGAACTCTCAAAATTCTCAGGGACAACAAACAACAGCACAGCAATGAAGATCAAAGCCATTCCAATTTCCATATAGAAGTATAGGCCATTAAATGACAATTTGGCATCTTTCAGAAAGGTCATCCATAGTTTGCGCATTTATTCCAACCCCCTACCGGTCACTTTTATGAAGATTTCTTCCAAAGTAGCTTCCTTAGTATGCATCATTTCAATCTTTCCTGTACTGATTATTTCATTTAATCGCGCTTTATCTTGATCTATGATGAGAGACAATTGTTCCTTCTTTAAAACATCATTCTCAAGATGTTCTACTACTACAAATTTTTCACCATGCTGAAGCTTCAAATTTCTTGGTGAATCAATAAGTTTTATTTCTCCATCGATTATGAATGCAACTCTATGGCATAACTCATCCGCTACATACATATTATGGGTCGTCAGAAAAACGGTTGTGCCTTGTTTGTTCTTCTCTTTCACTATGTCTTTGATTTGGCTTGCGATAGCCGGATCCAGACCTGTTGTCGGCTCATCTAAAAACCATAACTCAGGATTATTGAGCATACTTCTTATAAAGGTCAGTCTATGTTTCATTCCTTTGGAAAACTCACCTGCTTTTTTATTGGCCACATGATCAAGACCAACCCATTTTAAGAGATCCATTGAGTTCATTGTCTCAACATCAAATAGTTTTCTATAAAACTCGAGATTTTCAAGTGCAGTCAGTTTACCATAAACATTGGATTGTTCAAAAGAAACCCCGATTTTATTGAACATCTCTCTTTTAGGATGCCTAATATCGTATCCAACCACTTCCACTTCACCTTTTTGAATTGGTAAAAGTCCGGTAAGAACTCCTTGAGTCGTTGATTTTCCAGCGCCAGAAGGACCAAGAAATCCAAAGACCTCACCTTTTGAGATTTCAAAATTCACGTTCTTCACCGCAAAATTCTCATCTTTGCTGTACGAATGGTACAGCCCATTGACTTTAATCATTTTTTCCCTCCGTTTTTTTTATGCCGTATGCCAACAAATTCATCAGTTTATCCAAAATCTCAGTTATGTCCTCAGTTAAAGTTTCAAATGAACCATTTGTCGCAAAAGTTACAATCTCTGAACTCATGATGAAAATGGTTCGGGCAGTGAAATCCACATCAAGGTCCTGTCTAAGTTCTCCCCTGTCCATCGCATTTTTGACAAGTGCTCGATAGGCCTCAAAAGCGCGATCTTGGTTTTCTGCGATTATTTCTCTATATAAAACGTGATTCTTATCCTGCATCAAACGAGACCCAATCTTTAGAAATCTTGGTTGATCTACTGCGAATTTCAAACCAGCTTCATTCATATCATGTATGACCTCAAAAAAATCATGATTGAATGGATTTTGCATAGCAGGAGTGATGTACTTGAGTTTGGCTTCGACCATTAACTGAATCAAATGTTTATATAAGTCCTTTTTATCTTCAAAATACTGATAAAAACTTCCCTTTGAAATTCCTGATTGTTCAATGATCTTATTTGTGCTCGCCTGATCAAAAGAATTGTCCTCAAACTCCATCAGAGCGGCTTCAATAATTCTTTCCCTTTTTTCTTGCGGTAAATTATAAAAAGTGTCTTTTGGCATTTTAACCTCCAAAAATTATATGACTACAAAGTCATGTGACTCTATAGTCATATTTTAATCTTTATTTAATGATTTGTCAATTCATAATCTATCAAATATTTCACAGCACTCTTCCGCCCATTCTTTGACTTCCAAATCATCAGTGAGATTCATCGGAGTACCCTTTTTTATACCAAAAATCCATCTTGCAACTGCAGGAAAATCACTCCCAACTCTGCCATTGAACATACCTATATTTTCTGGTTTGACTATATTTTTCACCTTATTGAGACTGGTTTGAATACGCTTGTTCCAAAATGAATTCCCCACATTTAGAATGTAGGACATAAAATAGTATGCGACAGCTTTCTCTTTCAGAATTTGTTGATTTTCTGTTATGAAACTCACCGCATCAGGATGCCATTGCATACCATTGATTGGTGCACCAATGATAATTCCGAAATAGTCTCCCAATCGAATTTCATCACCTATTTTCTTGATTTCAACTGTATAACCATTCAACTCAAATACTTCGGCAATGATCTTGGCTGCGTGAAGTGTAGTACCGGTCTTAGTCACATATGCAATTAATATACTTTTCATAATTCTGCCCCCTCAGGTTATTGGTCGATCATGATTGAATCTTGATTTATAGGATATATATTGAATATAGAATGGAGGTTATCATATGAAGCAATTGGCTACTTTGATGAACAATACAGAAGTTGAAATGGTTAAAGAATTATTTGAAGACAATGACATTCCATTATTTGTGCAACATAGGGAAACTGGTGAGTTTATGACTATTTATTTGGGCAATACTATTTTTGGTATAGATTTGTTCGTTCATGACGAAGAATTTGATAAAGCCAAACTGTTATATGACAGCTTTTTCAGTGGTCAATTCGAAGCAGAGGAAAACGAATAAATTTATCTTACATTTATCCTAATTTCACATCGTCAAACAAAAAAAGTTATCTCACATATAATCGTGAGATAACTTTTTCAATTTTGACATGCATTACAGGTTCCACTCATGACAATGGTGATATCGTTAATTCGATCCCCATATTTTGCTTCAATAAAATCACGTTCTTCAATCATCAGTTTCTTTAGTTCCAGATCACTAAATTCTTTGATAATTCCACAACTTTGACACTGAAAATGAATATGCATTTTTTTACCACTATATATTTCCAGTTCATAATATCTCTC
>JAIOSU010000133.1 GCA_021107455.1 Clostridiales bacterium
ACAAAAGCTAAAATCACCAGTGGTAGGGTGAACATAAAGTAAAATAGGAACACCGCTGTCGCTACGCAATAAAGAATTCCAGAAGTCAAATTGAACCCATCTTTTCTCAAGAAAAATCCTAGCATACCAAATATAACCGATAGTAAAATCATTACAAAGTGAGGCATGATCAGTGCTGTGGCAAGTCCCGCACCTACTTGTTCAGCTCCTTCTGTTGAGCCAACCACTCCAATAAAGTGTGCCATCAAATAAATGGCATATAGTGCACCCAAGAAATTCGCAACAAATAAAACTTTACTTCTGTTTTTAAACATGATGTGACCTCCATATTTTTTAATAGTTTTTTACAATACTATCATAACAATGAAGGTGTACCTTTGAACGGACAACACAATTCAGAACTTTTTTTTATGTGATTCTTTCCTCAATACTTCCCACAAATGGCTTCTAAGTAATTGTTAAATTCTTCCCGCACATGTGCTGGGGAGAGAATCTCAGCATGAGTACCAAATATCACTATCCAACTGAAAAATGTATTCGTAATGGCTAAATTCAGATAGACACAAAAGCTCGTTTCATCTTTTTCACAAATAGATATATCTTTGCCAAATTTATCAATCACAAGATTTATCATATCATGCTCAAATCTTATTTTCACTCTTTCAAGAGTGCCTCCAAACATACCAAAGATCTTGTTGGTATATCCTGTAACATCGAAATTCTCATAGCCAGATATAACCTCAGCCTCTTTTTCAGATACTACCACTTGATCCATTCGGTCAACTCTAAAATTGGATACGCCTTTGTATCGATCATAATAACCCACCAAATAGTAATTTTCATCTGCCCAGCTCAACGCAAACGGAATTACTGAATAAGTAGACCCATTTCTTCTGGGTTTAAAATTTTTATTTATATCATATGAGTAGTATTTAAATTCAATGATCTTCCTATTTTTTATTGCCTCATGTATGGCATCCACGCTATAATAAATGCTTTCATTCATAGATTTGATGCGTTTATGTACCATCACTTGTCTTTGAAGGGCATTTGCATCATGTTTGCTCGCGAGTTTTTCAAGTTTTTTAATAAGTTCCATACTTTTCTTCAGTGTCATGAATTTCGAAGCTTGTACTGAATCGACCAACAGTTTTAACTCGGGCAATTCAAAATCTCTTGCTCCGATATAATATTTATTCGATTGACCCTTCTCGCAGATGACATCTACTCCAAAATTTTGCAAGCATTCAATGTCAGAATAGATGGATTTTCGTTCGGCATTTATACCATAAACCTTAAGCATTCCAATCAAACCACTCGTAGTGATTGGGTGACATTCATCAGTATGTTCCATCAAAATCTTTAGCACATATAGGATTTTAAGTTTTTGATTACTGTTTGACATCGAGACGCTCCTTAACTGATTTTTTCAAGTAAATTGATATAGACAATGCTTCAATGAATCAATCCTTATTTTGGGATTGCCTCCATCTAGTTTCATGCAATGTCATGACCTGAATTGCTATGATTGAACCAAACACAATACTCACTATAATCAAATTGAGCTTGTGAACGCCAGTGTCTATGGAATAATATTCGTACTGCTCATCAACTTTTTTTACACCTGTATCCCAGAATACTCGATATGTAATAGTGTCTAATTGTATTTGATTGATATCGACTACTATTGCCCTATTCTGCGGCATGAAAAATACACTCATTATAAGTACAATTGTTATGTATAGCGCGATTGTCATTTGTATTTTTTTCATTATTTCACTCTACTTATTGGATTTATTAACTTAGTGTCTCTAATAAGTATGTATTTAGCACCTACAGTATATCACGTTGATTCTTCAGAACATTCTGCAAATTGAGTAATTATATTTGATTATCTGAGACCTTACTGAACTAGATTTCAAGGTCTTAGAAAACAATTTAGGTAGTTAAAAAACGTCTTGTCACGTGAAAATTTTAAAATAAACCGACTGATAATTTGATATCTCATTATTTATTGGTTAATATGCCTCAACTAAAAAAGAGGAGGCATATGCCCATGAAAAAAGTATTTAGCAATTATCAAATTAAGGAAATAGAAAGATCTACAGCAAATGATTTATTTAGACAGCATCATTATACAGGAACGTTTGGTGTTTCAACTTTTTCTTTAGGACTTTTTAAAGATGGAGAACTGATTGGAGCAATTAGTTATGGCCCATCTTGTGCACCATCCATGGCAAAATCAATTTCTTCATTATTAACCAATTCAAACTATTTGGAACTACAGCGCCTGTTCATATTCGATGTCACTGAAAAGAATACCGAAAGTTGGTTTATTGGTCAAAGTTTTAAAAAAATCAGAATAAAATACCCAGAAGTCAAAGTCATCATTTCCTTTGCAGATCCTAACGCGGGACATCAAGGAACCATCTATCAAGCTACAAATTTCTTGTACCTTGGCCTCTCTACTAAATACAGAGTCCTTGTAAATAATGATACAAATGAAGAAAAACATCCTCGCTCAATACAACGATTAAAGAAATCTGGAAGCGAGAAATATGAGGACTATATAAATAATGGCCATTATATTACAAAAGAAGGTAAACACCGGTATCTACATATATTAGATGACAAAATTCGTTATTATATTGAAAAGTCAACTGGTAACTATGTCTCCAAAATTTATGCAGATCAAAATTTTACAATTGAACAAGTTAAGACCCTATTCGTTTTGGATGAATCTTATTATGTTAAAACGGTTTGTATGAAAATATCTGCCCACCTTAAAAGAGAAGTATTACCCTATCCTAAGAATAAAGAGATAGATGACAGTTCTATCTAATAAATTCTGCGTTTAAAACGAACAAAGAACCAAGCATGATGCGCCTGGTTCTTTGTTCGTTACAATTTGATCTTCTTATTCAATTTTGATCTGTGATGAAGAATAGCCTCCTGCATGCCAAATGCAGTTTTCCATTAATCACTTTGCATTGTTCTAAATGGGATTCGACAGTTGCATGATCGAGTATGGTAACAACATAAGAATCATGTGGTATACGTGGTTACTTTAAAAATATTCTCTAGCATACCTTTGTTCAGACTAAGAACCTCAAATTCTCTGTCCAACAATCCAATTTCAGAAAGCAAAATGTTCTTTAAAACATCAATTGGATCTTCGTCAATGCTAAAAGCAAGTAATAAACCTCTACCCGTCGTTACTACATATACATCCTCACCAAATTCAGTTGTTAAAATACCCTGTACTACCTTTGTCAAAAGCGCACTCCGTGGTTCTGGAATTGCATTAACATCTTGAATGCGTATAAACTTATCTTCTTTGTACTCTTTGATTTTATAATCATAGGATTCGATCATGTTTAAGTTGCTGATGGCTTCTTCCCTGATCTTCGGATTATTTTTCATTTCTTCTTCCGTCACATACCTTGAATTTTCATGATTTGATGATTTCATAAAGACAATCAACTTACCATCTATGATTTCATCAAAGACATTTTCACTTAACATGATACGCTCATTTTCTGTCAGCCAATGAGGCATGTAACTCTCTTTATTTTCTTTATACGCTTCGCTGTTTTCAATTAAGACGCTTGAGTAGACATTGTTGAAATTTGCCTTTTCTCTCATTGTTCTTAAAATCCAATTTGGTGAATACTTTACTCTATGGTCTCCTTTTTCACCATATACCAAACCCTCTTTTCTTTCAACTTCAAATCCACATTCAACCAGTGCTTCACAGATTGCTCGCTGAATTTCAGCCGTTCTTTTTTCTTTTAAATCCATTTTAAAATTCCTCCTTAGGTTAATTAGATGCCCTTTATTTTATTGCTCTAGAGTTTAAATAATCATTCAAAGCCATGTCAAATCTTTTTTATAATTTATTCTGTTTTTCTTGACTTAACAGCTCCTCGAGTATTTTGGAAATCTCAAAAACCCTAATAATCTTGTCAGCACCGTATTTCAGATAAAATCGATCATTTTTGCTAACCAGCGTCACAAAATCATTTCCGAGTTTTAAGTATTGATTCAGATCAACGTCTATTCGCCAACACCAAATTTGATCTAGAGTTTCCAGCGGATGACCAAGCGTGAGTAAACTC
>JAIOSU010000062.1 GCA_021107455.1 Clostridiales bacterium
CTGGAATTTTGTTCATAAACTGGTGCGAGCATCACTGAATCACCTAGCAACAATTGATCTTCTACTAATTTGGCTCTAGGATGACCATATTCATATGAAAGTGGTGCAAATAATAAATCATGATTAAAATTGGCCTTCATAAATTCCGAATAGAGATATGGAACCAATGCATATCGCAATTTAACTACATCTCTGATTCGATCCAAAGTATTTGCTTCAAACATCCATGGTTCCTGTTTACGGGTTCCCATCGCACTGTGGTTTCTAAGAAGTGGAGTGAAAATACTGAACTGAAGCCATCTGGTCAATAGTTCACCACTTGCCTCTCCTCCGAATCCGCCTGTGTCCGCACCAGAGTACAAAAATCCAGCCATTCCAAGACCAGGCATCATTTGGATGTTGAGTTTGAGGTGCTCCCACCATGAGTGATTGTCTCCTGTCCATATTCCAGAGTATTTTGCCATTCCGATATGTGAAGCTCTAGTGATCATCAGATGTCTTTTTTCAGGTGAATAACTTATAAATCCTTCAGTTGCTGCTCTTGTCATGAAATAACCATATAAATTGTGGACGTCATAATGGTTTACTTTCACGCCATCATAATTATGGTACATACTCTTGTAATCAGATTCGGCATTGGATATATTCATGATTTTATCCTTAAGTTCAAAGAATGTATAAATATCCAAATTTTTACCCTCTTGATCTGCCACAAATTCTATGGCATCCTTAAGACCTTGCTCAGAATAATAAATAGCTGGCTCATTCATGTCGTTCCAAAAACCTTCGATGCCCAGATCCATCAATCGATGATATTTCTGGCCAAACCATTTTCTCGTTTGACTATTTAGAAAATCGGGAAAATGAACTTTACCAGGCCATACTGCCGCAACAAAAGGATTTCCATTCTCGTCATTGCAAAAATAACTATTATCGACACCTTCTTCATAAACGTCGTAACCGGATTCTATCTTGACTCCTGCGTCAATGATTGGAATCAACTGGATACCTTTCACCTTCAAATCACTAACGAAAGTTTTGAAATCTGAAAAACGTTCATCGCTCACTGTAAAATCTTTAAAGCGCTCCATATAATCTATATCCAGGTAGATGGCATCACATGGCAAATCGTAATCATCAAATTTTTCGGCGATTGAAACCACCTCGTTTTTATCCACATAGCTCCAGCGGCTTTGCTGATAACCAAATCCCCACTTTGGAGGAACATAGCTCTGGCCGATCAAGCTTCTGAACTTTTTGATGATTTCTTTATAGGTCCCATTAAAAATGTACGCATCAAAGTCAACGCCTTCAACATCGATTTTGAGAATATCTTGATGCTCAAACCCAACGTCAAAAGACACTTTTCCAGCAAAGTCAATATATATTCCCCAAGGATTTTCACTTTGTACCACAAAAAAATTGTGGGCACCATAAAGTGATTTCTTATCCGGAGTATGATTTGGATCATCAGAACAAAATGACTCATATACAAATCCTCTTTTGTTCATGCCTCTTATACTTTGTCCTAAACCATAAACCACGTCACCATCACGTAGGTCCAATTTCCATATATGATGGTTCTTATTTTTTTCGATTGCTCCTGGTACGTAAAATGACTCTGTCTCATTAAACAGTTCTTTGTGAATCGTATCTGTCGGTATCATTTCTCCAAATGATATCTTTTGAACGCCTTCAACAGATTGAAAAAATCTCATGTTTTCACCTCATGATCTATAATGGAATGCAAGATGCCCTCTCAATAAGAGCCGTATCGAAAACCACATGTCTATGTGGTTTATCCTCATCTAAAATGGAAATCATTATATCGGCAGTCATCAGCGCAATTTCTTCAACTGGTTGATGGACTGTAGTTAAAGTTGGATTGAAATAAGCAGCGTAATCAATATCATCAAATCCCACCAAAGATATATCCTCAGGGATTTTAAGTCCTTTCTCGAATATAGCCTTGGCAGCGCCTATGGCCATAATGTCGGAAATCGCAAATACTGCTGTGAGCTTGCTGGTCTTATCCAGCAATCTCACCATTGCCTCATAGCCTGTTTCAAACGTATAAGCACCAACTTCGAAGAGTTCATCCTTCTTTTCGATGCCATGCTTTTCAAGTGCTTTTATATAGCCCTCTGTTCTATAGGTCCCTACAGATTTGTCATCTTCACCTGTGGAGATGATTCCAATGGAATTATGCCCAATATTGCACAAATAATCTACAGCATTGAATGCAGCCTTTTCATTGTCAATAATTACACTTGAGAAGATATTCCTATCCGCTTTTTCAGGAATCTCGGTTGAAGACAATATGAAAGGAACACGTAATCTCTCAATATCGAGATCACTTAATCGGTCAAAATCGCCTCCCAAGCAGATCACTCCCATCAATTTTTTCTCCATGATAAATTCATATGCGGCGTCAATATCTTTATTGTTATCTATATTATAATGAATGATTGCTGAATAACCCGCACGCGCCAATTTCTTTTCAATAGATTGAATCATCCGTGCAAAAAAAGGATTGTACATTCCTTTGACTAAGATTCCAATATGATTGGATTCAGTCCTTTTTAGATTTCTCGCGCTGTTGTTTGGAATATAATTGTACTGCTCAATCACTTCCAACACATGCTTTCGAGTTTCTTCTTTCACATCCGAATGTTGGTTGATCACTCGAGAAACCGTACTGACTCCAACACCTGCAATTCTAGCGATATCTCTAATATTCAAGTTTTTCACGCTGCCTCCTAATGAAACGAAAATTAGCATGGAAACGTTACTGGTAACGTTTCC
>JAIOSU010000276.1 GCA_021107455.1 Clostridiales bacterium
GGTTTGAATGGGGACGGGTCTGAACTGGTACCTAGCATTGCTAGGTACCAGTTTGGACCTGTCCCCATTCGTATTTCACCAGTTCAGACCTGTCCCTTTTGTTTTCCGGAGAACTAAATGAACTAAACTAAACTTAATAACCAAAACATTGCTAAAAGATTGTCAATGTTTTAAACTCACTGTAGATCATATGACGAGTTCATATGACACGATATGAAAGTTATTAATAACAGGAGGCAAAACATGAAGCAAAGATTAGCAATTATATTGATATTTTTACTAGTGGCATCGCTTGGATTCACAGGCTGCACAAGTAATGAAGAAGTAGAAGCGATTTTCGTGGCTGGAACGTATGAAGGTGACGGACAAGGACACGCAGGTCCGATCAAAGTGGCAGTCACAGTAAGTGAAACAGAAATCGAGAGCATTGAAATTTTAGAATTCAACGATTCAGAATTTGCAGTGGATCCGGCAAATACAATTATTGAAAACATTATCAAAGCGAACTCAAGTGAAATTGATGCGGTTGCGGGAGCTTCCATCACATCAAAAGGAATGCTTGAGGCAGTAAGCGCGGCGCTTGCAGGCGCATACGTAGACGGAGTGCAGCCAGTGGCTTCAACCCCTGATGTGGATGAAACAGAAAGCGTTCAACTTGAAGATAGAGAAACTGGAATCGTCATCATTGGCGCAGGTGGAGCAGGACTTACTGCGGCTATCGAAGCGGCAATGAACGGTGCAGAAGTTATAGTGGTTGAAAAAATGCCAATCGTAGGTGGTAACACCAAGTATGCGACTGGCGGACTCAATGCGGCTGAAACTACAAGTCAAGAAGCGCTTGGCATTGAAGATACAGTGGAAATATTCATCGAAGACACCATGGTTGGTGGTGGTAACCTCAACAATCCTGAACTGGTAAGAGTCCTAGCTGAAAACTCAGCGGGTACAGTGGAATGGTTACAAGGTATTGGCGCTGATCTTTCAGACGTCGGCAGAATGGGTGGCGCAAGTGTCAACCGTACTCACAGACCAGCTGGTGGCGCTCCTGTAGGAAGCCACGTGATGGACGTATTACATGCAAAAGCAATTGAACTCGGTGTGGAAATCATGCTGAATAGCGAAGTGGTGGAAGTCCTTGGTGATGGAACATCGGCAAACGGTGTTGTAGTCAAGACAGCAGAAGGTACTTTCAATATCAATGCTAAAGCAGTTATCATCGCAACAGGTGGCTTTGGAGCAAACAACGACCTCGTCGCATCTTATGATCCGGCACTCAAGGGTTATGGCACAACAAATCACCCTGGTGCTACAGGTGATGTCACTGAATTCGCAAAAGCATTCGATGTAGCATATGTCGATATGGAGCAAATTCAAACGCATCCAACAGTAATGCCATCTAATAACTATATGATTACAGAAGCTGTTCGTGGCAACGGTGCGATATTGGTCAATAGAGAAGCAGAGCGTTTTGTAAATGAACTTGAAACTCGTGCAGTTGTTTCAGATGCACAACTTGCTCAAACTGGAGCAAGCAGTTACCTTATGTTTGATCAATCCGTTCGTGAGAGCTTAAGTGCAATCGAAGGATACTACAAAAAAGGTTTCCTTGTTGAAGGCGCAACATTAGCTGAACTCGCTGAGAAACTTGAAATGGATGCAGACACATTAGCAGCGACATTCGAGACATACAACGGTTATGTTTCAGGTGGTACTGATGAAGCGTTTGCTAGACAAGATATGCCTAGAGAACTTGCAGTTGGCCCATACTATGCAGTAGAAGTAGCTCCTGCCGTTCACCACACAATGGGTGGCGTCATGATTACTGTTGGTGGTGAAGTGGTCGGTGCAGATGGAGAAGTTATTCCTGGTCTTTACGCAGCAGGCGAAGTAACAGGTGGAGTCCACGGCAACAACCGTCTTGGCGGTAATGCTATGGCAGACATCACAATCTTTGGTAGAATCGCAGCACAAAATGCTGTAGAATATATTCGCTAACACGTTTCCTCATATAGAACCCCCTTTTAAAAAGAGAAGTTTACATAACTTCTCTTTTCTTTTACATACAGATTATGTTAAAATATAAACGAATTATCGAACCGAGAAAGGGAACCCATGAAACTTCAACATAAAATCACTATGATTCTGGCGACAATGATTGCATCACTCATCATTTTGCTCACGCTTTCCATGTATGTGACCTGGTATCGGTCCATCCAAAGACAAGTAGCCATGGATGCCATGGATCAGGCGGTGATCATTGCGGAAAATCCTAATATCAAAGACAGTATCTCAGATGAGAACGGGTACATCGCTGTCAATAAGATGGTAGAAAGCATCCACCTTAAGACCGGGATTCAGTACCTCTATGTGCTGAATGGCGAGGGGGTTTATTTTGCCCACCCAATCCCTGAAAAATTGAATACCCACTACGATTCTGAAGATATAAAACTGGATCCTGTTCAGACAAAGCCGACTTATTATTATGAAATGACGCGCAATGCAATGGTGGAAGGTTACGCACCCATCTATACTGACGGGATCAGGAGCGGAACGGTCATCGTCGGTATTTATAATGGACGGATTTTACAGACCATGAGTGGCTTTGCCATGCAACTGGTCGTTTTTGCGTTTATTGCCATCGGCATTGGAATTTTTGTCGCTTATGCGCTTTCGAAAAATATAAAGCGCTCAATATACGGACTGGAACCTGTTGAAATCGCAATGCTTTTGAAGGATCGTGAGATCATCCTTGAAAATATTGGTGAAGGCCTTCTCGCTGTTAATCACCTTGGTGAGATTACGATGATTAACTCCAGAGCGAAGTCGCTACTAGATCAAGAGGATTTAGAGGTGGGTATGCCTTATAGTGCTTTGGTGTTTTCGGAATTTTTCGGAGACTATGAGGCGCTTGGAGATGGCAACATGGAAAAAGAATGGCGCATTGGAGCCAGTAAACTGTTAAAAATAGAGTGGATCGCACTACATGACGTGGATGCACGCTTGGGATGGCTTTTTAGAATAGAAGATATGAGTCTCCTTAGAAAAAGAGCTGAAGAACTCACGAACATGCAGCAATTGACCCAAGCGCTTCGCGCACAAAATCATGAATTCATGAATAAACTGCACACGATTTCCGGATTGATTCAACTCGAGTCCTATGAGGATGCGCTTCAATATATCGAGAAAATTTCTGTGACGAGACAAGCGGTGATCGGCATACTGAATGAAAAGGTCAAGGTGCCATTCATCTCAGGTCTTGTACTTGCAAAATATTCAAAGGCGACGGAGAGGCATATTGAGTTTGTGATCGAGCCCACTTCCTATCTCGAGGCTATGCCGGAGCATGTGATCGAGGATGACGTGGCTTCCATTATTGGCAATCTGATCGATAATGCGATTGATTCGATTGCGGGAAAGTCGGGTGCGAGGATTGGACTGAGTTTGAATTCGGATGAGAATGGAGCGACTTTTATCATCAGAGACAATGGAACCGGTATAAAGGATTTGCCGATAGAAAAATGTTTCGAAAAAGGTGTGAGCACAAAAGGGCCGGACCGCGGGTACGGACTTTATATCGTAGATGAGAAATTGAGAAGAGCCGGTGGAAGACTTACAGTCGTAAACGACAATGGACTTGTTTGCACAGTGTTCATTCCAGCTATACAGGAGGAAGTATGAATATTTTGATTGTTGAAGACGATCCGATGGTGAGAAACATCAACAAGGGATTTGTCAAAAAGATAAGTGGTGCGTTCAAAGTGTATGAAGCAGAAGATATCGGGAAGGCAAAGGCTGTGATCGAGTCCGTATCCATCGATTTGGTGCTGCTTGATGTGTACCTTGGCAACGACAAGGGGCCGGAGCTACTAGGGTGGATCCGTGCGAACAGTCTGGACATCGATGTGATTCTCATCACTGCGGACAATTCGGCGGAAACGGTGGAAAAGGCGTTTAGACTCGGATCTATAGATTATTTGATTAAACCATTCAATTTTGCGCGTTTTGATGAGGCCATCAGCAAGGTGATTACGAGAAGAAGCAAATTGTCCAATAATTTGGAGCTCAATCAGGAACATATTGATTCGATGATTCAAAACCCGGCAGTCAAGTCGCCGAAACTGCAGGACAAAGGCATCAACACCATGACATATGATCTCATTTTGAAGGCTTTGAAAGAAAGCTCTGAACCCATGACGGCTCAAGCGATTGGGAAGCTCACGGATCTCGCACGAGTGACGGTGAGAAGGTATCTTGAGCACATGGTGGATGAAGGCATTGCAGAAGAAATGCAGCATTATGGCAAAGTGGGTCGTCCTCAGAAGACCTATATTTACAAGGATGGAGAATAGACAGTTATGAAAATTAGAAAACGACATATAATAATCCTGGGACTTGTAGGTGTGTTGCTTTTTTTATCCTATAGATGGACATCTGAACCGTCAGAAACGGTGGATCTCGTGGTGATTGGCGCAGGGGCGAGTGGCATGTCTGCCGCACTTGAAGCGGAAGCTGCGGGGGTGAACGTGATTTTGCTGGAGAAAATGCCCTACGTTGGTGGCAACACTGTGAGGGCGACTGCCGGTATGAATGCTGTGGAGACGGAAGCACAAAAAGAGGCTGGAATTTCAGACGATGTTGAGATATTTGTCGGCGATATTTTGGAATCTGGGCACTCCGAGGGGAATCCACGGATGATTGAAATCATGGCAAGAGAAAGCTCATCGGCACTGGACTGGCTCACCGCAAAAGGTGCTGATCTCAGTGATGTGGGAATATTGGCGGGACACAGCAAACCGAGAACCCATAGACCTTCGGGTGGACAACCTGTTGGGGGAGAGATTGTGAAAGTGCTTAAGCGTTCCATTGACGATTCTACGGTGGATCTCAGACTTGAGCACAAAGCAGTACAGATCATGGTGGACCATGATCGTGTGATTTCAGGCGTTGGAGTTGTGGATAAGACAGGTAGGAAATATACGATCCACACGAAAAAAGTCATTATCGCAACTGGTGGCTTCGGAGGCAGTCCTGAAGTGTTTGTCTATTACAACCAAAAACTGAAAGGGTACCATACGACCAATTCACCGAGTGCTACTGGAGATTTTATTGGACTTGTAGAGGATCTGGACGTCAAACTCGTGGATATGTCCTATATTCAGACCCATCCCACAGTGTCGCCCGAGTATGGCGTGCTCATCACCGAAGCCATCAGGGGCAATGGTGGAATTTTGATCAACAACAGCGGTAAACGCTTTGCGAATGAAATGAAGAACAGAGATTTTCTGAGTGAGGACCTACTGAGTCAACCGGGCAAGGAGGTCTATCTGCTCTTCAACGAGACGGTTCGTGAATCCCTTGCGGCTAGTGACGATTACATCAATATGGATCTGATTCACTCGGCACCGGATGTGGAGACCCTTGCCAACACACTAAGAATCGATACGCATAGTCTGAATGAAACGATTGATCGCTATAATGGATTTGTGGAAAGTCAGAACGATCTGGATTTTGGAAGACGTTCCCTGACGGTGACACTGGATGAGGGACCATTTTATGCGGTGAAAGTGACTCCAGCGGTGCATTATTGTATGGGTGGCATGCTAATCGATGACAATGCCAGGATCATTGGTGAGGACGGAAATCCCATCTCAGGATTATACGCTGCGGGAGAGGCCACAGCTGGTATCCACGGACTCAACCGTCTAGGCGGCAACTCATTGCTCGATGCGATAGTGTTCGGAAGAATTGCAGGGAGAAGTGCGGTGGAGTGATTAAAGGGAAGGGCAGGGAGAGCAGGGAGTTCAGGAAAAGCAGGAAAAGATAAACTGGGATAGGTCAAAGGGGTCTCAAGTAATCATTTGACTTTCATTCTTTTCCTACCCTTCCTGCCCTACCTTCATTCCCTGATCTTCCCTGCCCTCCCTGCACTCCCCTAAAAAAAAGGGAAGGGGCCACAAGCGGCTCCTTCCCTTTTTTTATAGGATGGCGTCTTTTTCAATAATATGATAACCAACACACTGAATATTTTCATCAAATAACAGAACGAGATATCTAGCGTCTTCAAGTTTCACTTTGTGCCCGAATTCATCGAAATAGTAATTGAGACCATAACCGAGTTTCGACACCCCATAAATGGTTTCTTGGATTGTCTTGTCTTCAAAGGTTTGATCAATGATGAAAACACTCATGAAATGAAAATCTTGTGCACATACTGGAAGCAACTCTCGGGAGGCGATAATGTTATGTTGATCCTTCATATCGTGTTCCTTCACATAAATTCCATTGTCAATCTTGCAAATCTGAGCCAAGTTGATGTCTTCCAGAGATTCATAACCTTTGACGGCTTCGGAACTGGATTTGCCTGAATCGATCAAGGAGTATCCATATACAAGCAAATTGCCGGCAATAATCAAAATGGCAATTGTGCTCATGGTAAGTGCAAATCGGCTCATTTTTCTAAATCTATAAGTGAACTTTGAAATCAAAGCTTTTTCAAATTCCAAAATATTGCTGAAACGTTCATCGGGATTGAATTTCATGCATTTGTCCACTACTTGTACCATTTTTCTGGACACGGTTGCATTGATTTCATGAATATTCTTGTACCCCACTTTCTTGAGCACCGGTTCGGTACCGGTCAAAAGGAAGTAAAGCGTAGCACCAAGACCGTACAGGTCCGATCTGGTGTCGGATTGGGCAAAGCCGTATTGCTCTGGAGAGGCATAACCGTGTGTCCCCACATAAAATGTGTCCGTGCCATGTACGCCAGAGACAGTTCTCATGGTCTCCACGTCGATGAGGACAACTTTTCCTGAATCCGTCAAAATGATATTCGCAGGTTTAAGATCGCGATAAACAAAAGGGTTATCTCTTAGATGTAGGTATTCGAGTACTTTTGAAAGCTGAATCGCAATATCCTTGACGCGCTTTTCAGAGAGCGGACCTCTCCTGTTGACAAACTCAAAGAGCGTCGTTCCTTCGATATAGGGCTTGATCACATAAGTGTAATATTTTGATTCTCCATATTCCACAATGCGAGCCATTCCTTCATGCGAAAGATATGCGATATGGTCGATGTCAAAATGTATAGAGTCCTCATTCAGCAAGGCTTTGAGTGTGAATAATTCACCATCGACAGTTCTTGCGATCTTATACACGCAGCTTTGGGCAGACTGATGTAATGTCTCGACGATTTGATATCGTTCAAACAATCTTGCTCCAAATTCACTTTGGTAAAGATCAAATTCTACACTTTTCTCGAATGTTCCTTTTCTACTTTCCATAACAGCCTCAATGTTTCAATCGTTGATTTTATTTCATAGTGTCATTTTATCAATACGTTTTATACCGAACTTTCACAATCATACTATTTGGTTTAGATATTTTACTATTATATTTATCTGTAATGTTTTGTGAAACGAAACTATATTAGCCTTTGGTTTTGTGTTGTTGTCTATATGACGAAGGCGTGCAGCTAAATTTCTTGTTGAAACGAGTTGTAAAATAGGATGTGCTGCCAAAACCACATTCCTGAGATATTTCAAGAATATTCTTGTCACCAAGAAGCAACATTCTTCTCGCACGCTCTAGCCTGAGATCATTCAGATATTCCATCGGAGATGCACCGAGTTGTTCCTTGAAAATGAAAGAAAATCTCGAGATGGACATCTGGGAAGCATTTGCCAGATCGTCAAGAGTGATTTTATTATGCATATTTTGATACATATACTGTACGGCTTTTTCCACCTCAAAACGCACATTCAGTCCCTTGAGTTCAATTTTTTCACCAATAATACAACGTAATATCTTCTTGATTATAATGTTTTCCAGTGAAGAACATATTGTTTCATATCCTAATCTTTTCTGGGTGTACTCGTAAATGTAGTTTTTTACGAGCTCGGGAATCTC
Organism: Clostridiales bacterium; assembly: GCA_021107455.1. GTDB lineage: Bacteria > Bacillota > Clostridia > Peptostreptococcales > Acidaminobacteraceae > Fusibacter_D. The sequence goes on from JAIOSU010000276.1 coordinate 7,909, forward strand.
GTGGGTGAGTTCGTAATATTCACCTCTGAATTCCGGGATGCACTTGCCGGTAAATTCGGTATAGAGCGCTTCAATGTGCTCTTTCCTTATGTTCACAGCGCAGTAACGCGACTGTAAATCCATAGGGACCTCATAGCGCTCAACCGTTGGCGATATGCAAAGCAGGCCTCCTGGTTTGAATGAGATCAATCGGTTGTCGATGCTTACATAACCGTGTTCATGATACATATATGCAAACACATACGCCGGAAGCCTGTGTGGTTCAAGAGCATATTCGAACAAACCGCCATTGGGTATAAAGATGCCCATGTGTTCGCCGATGTAATAATCCACATATTTCAGATCCTCAGGTGAAACTGAGCCAGCAAATTCCCGTACTCTTTTAAAATCCATGTAGGACCTCCGAAAATCGCTAAATTTCAACAGTTGTATTCTATTTTTACCACGGTTTCCCACTTAAGTCAACCCGAACAAACAAGGGGTACGGTCCTAGTTAATCTGGACTACAATATGTGTTATAATGAAGTGAATATGAACCAGAGGGGGCATACCATGAATCTTAAAGAACCTTTCAACCTGATTCCATTTAGAAAAACAAATATCGGTGAACCACCAGGGACACTGAGTTATCAAGGGCCACATAAAGATATTGGGGTTCAAATCGATGTCATAGAATATGGACATGAACATTATGTCAAAAGAAAACTCGAAAGTTTGAATGAGCTTATAATAGAAGATAAAAAATATTGGATCAACATCACAGGACTTCATGATATTGAATTGATCCGTCAAATCGGTGAGAAATTTGATATTCACCACATGGATCTTGAAGATGTGGTACATGTTTCTCAGCGCAGTAAAATTGAAATCAAAGACAATTATCTGTTTTCCATTTTCAAGATGATTTATCTGAGCGGAGATGAGACCAAACATGAACATGTTTCCATATTTCTAAAGGATAATGTGCTGCTATCATTTCAAGAGGTTCCAGGGGATGTGTTCGATGGTGTGCGCACAAGACTCGAGGTAGGAAAAGGACGAACTAGGAGACTGGATATTGACTATCTTTTCTATGCGCTTATAGATGTCCTTGTGGACCATTATTTTCCTGTGATCAATCAATCCTATGCGATTTTTAATGATGTGGAATTGAAGGCGCTTGAAGAAGGCGGCACTGACATGAGTGAAATCTATAGACTCAGGAAAGAGCTTCTATATATGGTGAATGCGGTGACACCGATCAAAGACGCGATTTATAATTTCACTAAAACTGAGAACCCATATTTTAAGAAAGAGAGCATCCCCTATTATTCGGATGTGATGGACCATTTGAGCCAAATCAGTGATTCTCTGAAATCATACAGGGAGATGATCAATTCTCTTTACGAAATGCAAATGGCAAAAGTGAGCAATGATCTTAATAAGACCATGATGACCCTAACCACATTTTCTGTGATTTTCATTCCGCTATCTTTTCTTGCAGGAGTATTCGGTATGAACTTTACGCATTTTCCAGGGATGACTTATCCATATGCCATCTATATTTTTGTTGTGGTCTGCGTTGCGATTGCTCTTGGTATGCTGAGTTATTTCAAACTAAAAAAATGGTGATGACAAAGGGGATTTGAATGAAACAGGATTTTGAAAAAAGCATTGAGTTTGATCTCTTTCAGTGTGACTACGGCAAATCACTCGTGGAAAGATACCAGATGCTCGACCTTTTATATGAATCGGAGAGAAGCGCTGTTTATAAGATGGTCAGGTACGCCGATCAGAAAAATTTCACTCTCAAAGCACTGAAAAATGAACAAGGGATAGTTGTTGACAGCTCCAGAATCGCACACTTGTCGCATGAAGGTATGGCAAAAGTGGTTGAATTCGGAGAGTCGGAGCATTATAAATATGTTGTTAAGCCTTATGTAGAAGGGTTGACACTACTTGAATATGTGAAAATTAAAGGGCCACTGAACGAAAAGGAAGTCAAAAATATCGCCAGACAAATTATAGATGTCTTTGAATATTTTCATTCCCAAAGTGAACCCATCATTTATAGGGACTTGAAACCGGCTAATATCATTATGGGAAGTGATGGCAAAATTGTCCTGATCGATGTGGAAACAATGCGAATAGTGGGACGAAACCGTGGATCGGATACATTTTATGTGGGTACTCATGGATATGCTTCTCCTGAGCAATATGGATTCAGGCAGTCTGACATACGTTCCGATATTTATTCACTAGGAGCGACACTATATTTCTTATTGACCGGGTCCGAACCGGTGGTGGAATCCGTCAAATACAGACAGATCACCGAGATCAATCCGAAAATATCAAGCCAAATGGCTTATGTCATTTCAAAATGTATGCAGTTCAACCCCGAGGAGCGCTTTAAAAACGTTCTCGGTATCAAGCGTGCATTGACATCAAGAGTGACACTTGGAAATTTCAGAAACAGAAAAATAAAATTGGGATTGACTATGCTTGCTGTCATTCTCCTTTTGATCATCTCCGGAAATTATTTGGTTCAAGCGATCACAGCCAATATCATGAGTGCACTCACAGCAGAGCAGGAGAAATTGATCGCACTGGAACCAAGACCTGAGCTGGAAATTGAATCTGAGCCCATTTCAGAGCCAGAGCCAGAACCTGAACCGGAGCCTGAACCTGAACCGGAGCCTGAACCTGAACCGGAGCCTGAACCTGAACCGGAGCCTGAACCTGAACCAGAGCCAGAACCAAAGCCAGAACCAAAGCCTGAACCTGTGACAGAATCAAAGCCTGAACCTGTGACAGAATCAAAGCCTGAACCAAAGCCCGAGCCTGTGTCTGAAACAGAGCCTGTGCCTGAACCAGAGTCTGTGTCTGAACCAGAGCCTGTTGTGCAAGCAGATGTAGCCCCTGAGATTGAACCAGGGCTTGGAAGGGGTTATTATACAATATCTGAAGTGGATTTGAGTCAAATATCAACGCTTTCTTCAGGAATAACAATTAATCTTAACGGTGAACATCCATTTTACACTATTAAGGTGAATAGGTCTTTATTACCCGATGGCATCGCTGATTTTAAGTATATTAGTGTATTCAGTGTAGAAGGTGGAATCACAGAACGACGCATCAGGGAAATGATATTTACCGGAGAGGAATTTGGTCATGGTATTGAAAGTTACAATGAGAGTAATGGGTTTTCAAGTCATTTCAGCGGTGATGGTTATCTGGTGATCCTATATGATGCCGATTATTATTGTGTCGGGTATCAATATTTTGAAAGATCTGAATTCGTTGTGAATTAATGGGAGGCAACATGTACAAGATATTATTGGTGGAAGACGACCCAAACATATCGAAAAGCATAAAATCAAACCTCGAGATGTGGGGTTACAGTGTTTTGGCAGTAACGGATTTCAGAGACGTTCTCAGCCAGTTCGTGAGTTTCGATCCTGAACTCGTCATACTTGATATTGGACTTCCCTTTTTCAATGGGTATCATTGGTGCTCAGAGATCAGGAAAGTATCGACAGTACCAATCATCTTTGTTTCCTCTGCAGGGGACAACCTGAACATAGTCATGGCCATGAACATGGGTGGAGACGATTTCATCGCCAAACCCTTTGACCTGAGTGTGTTGGTGGCAAAGGTTCAAGCGCTCATCAGACGCACTTACGCATTTCATGGTCAATCGCATCTCTTAAGCCACAAGGAAGTGATTCTAAACATCGGAGAAGGTACCATCACCTACAAGAGCGAGAAGATTGAACTCACTAAAAATGACCTCAAGATCATGCAGACATTGTTCGAGCATCCGGGAGAAGTCGTTACAAGGAGTGAAATCATGCACCATCTTTGGGACAGCGACAGTTTCATTGATGACAATACCCTGACGGTCAATGTGACGAGACTTAGAAAAAAACTCGATGACATTGGCCTTGAAGGTTTTATTCAAACCAAAAAAGGCATAGGTTACATGATTTGATGGAGGCGAGAGTGGAACAGATTAAGACAGCCATCTTACAATACTGGAAGTCAAATAAAATTTTGTGGATCGGACAAGCGATATCCATCTTTATTTTTGCGGTCATTATATCGCTTTATGATGTCCCGGCGGATGCTTGGCAATATGCGGCACTTTTGATTGTTGTCTCCTTAATGGCTTTGACTACATATGATTTTTTAAGATTTTTCAGGAAACATCAGAAACTCACTGAGGCGTCCAGGCAAATTTTGTTCAGATCGAATGCACTGGAAGAACCGAAATACGGCATAGAAAAAGACTACATGAGAATCATCAGAATACAAGCGGAAGAGATTCAAAGAATTGTCACCGAATCGGATTTGACGAAAACCGATATGCTTGACTATTACAGTATGTGGGTCCATCAGATCAAAACCCCAATTTCAGCTATGCACCTCATGCTTCAGACAAACAAGACAACAGAAAGTGGTGCACTCAGACTTGAACTTTTCAAAATCGAGCAATATGTGGAGATGGCACTGAACTATCTGAGACTTGGGAGTGATTCAACGGATTTTGTCATCAAACCCTACAAGATTTCTGAAATCATCAAAAATGCCATAAAAAAATACAAAGGCATTTTCATAGAAAAAAATATAACATTGAAGTTTGAGGAAATGGACTTTGTGACCATCACAGACGAAAAGTGGCTTTCTTTTGCAATAGAGCAGATTTTATCCAATGCACTTAAATATACAACGACTGGATCAATCACCATTTATATGGAAGGCGATACCCTTGCCATCAGGGATACCGGTTGTGGCATCATAAAAGAAGATTTACCACGTGTTTTTGAAAAAGGCTTTACCGGGTACAATGGGCGGATGGATAAAAAGTCTACAGGCATTGGCCTATATCTTTCAAAGCGGATCCTGAATAAATTGTCACACGATATTGCCATCTCGTCAGAACCTGGGGAGGGCACGGTTTTGAGAATTCGATTTGAACCTTACAATGATGTAAGGTTAGACCGGGAAATGTAAGCCGAAATTATGGCGAAGCATTTCCTTTTTCTTTAAACTGTTTTTAGAGGCAGAAAATGCCGTAATCGATCAGGAGGTAATACAGGTGGTAATTTTAGAAGTCAATAATTTAAAGAAAGTATATACGACTCGTTTTGGTGGCAATCAGGTCAAAGCACTCAGCAATGTGACCTTTTCAGTGGAAAAGGGCGAGTATGTAGCAATAATGGGTGAATCAGGATCAGGCAAGACAACACTGCTCAACATCCTGGCGGCACTGGATCAACCCACAAGTGGTGAAGTGCTGCTTGGTGGAAAAAACATGAAAAATATCAAGTCTTCTGAAATGTCAGCATTCAGAAGAGATCACCTGGGATTCGTTTTTCAGGATTTCAATCTTCTCGATAATTTCTCAATAGAGGACAACATATTCTTACCACTTGTCCTTGCAAAAAATGATTACAAGACCATATCGGCAAAATTATCGCCGATAGCCAAGAAGTTGGGGATTGAAGAGATTTTGCCAAAATTCCCATATGAAGTATCAGGAGGAGAGAAGCAAAGAGCTGCAGTGGCAAGAGCGCTCATCACTTCACCACTGCTTGTGTTGGCGGATGAGCCGACCGGTGCTCTGGACTCAAGAGCGACAGATCATTTGCTGGAACTGTTCACCAAAATCAATCGTGAAGGTCAAACAGTCCTCATGGTGACACATAGCACAAAAGCCGCAAGTCATGCAGGCAGAGTACTTTTCATTAAAGACGGGGAAGTCTTCCATCAGATCTACAGAGGTGACATGACAACTGAGTCGATGTATCAAAAAATATCGGACACGTTGACGCTCATCACTACAGGGGGGCTTCAAGATGCATAAGTGGTTCTATACAAAAATGGCGATTGGGAATATCGGTAAGAATAGGAAAATCATTTTGCCATATTTGATCATGAGCGTTGGAATCATCTCGATGTTCTATATCATGCACGCCATAGCAGTCAATGAGGGGCTGGCCTCTTTACCTGGAGCCGTGTCCATCATTGCAATTCTGTTTTTCGGTACTGTGGTCATCGGAATCTTCTCAGCGATCTTCATGTTCTATACCAATAGTTTTCTGATCAAACAGAGAAAGAAAGAAATTGGACTATATAATATTTTGGGACTTGAGAAAAAGCACATCGCCAAAATGTTGTCCATCGAGACATTGTTCATAGCTCTTACAGCGCTTGCATTAGGTCTTTTTGGAGGAATAGTGCTGAGCAAATTGATGTTTATGATTTTACTCAAACTGCTCGGATTTGACGTCACACTTAAATTCACGATATCTGGAATCAGTATTTTGGTCTCGGTCGTTCTCTTCGGTGGAATTTTTCTTTCGACGCTTTTATTCAATATCGGGCACATTCATCTTGCAAGACCGATTGAACTTTTAAAAGGTGGAAATCTGGGAGAGCGGGAGCCAAAGAGCAAATGGATCATGGCACTGATTGGTGCGATCTCACTTGGTGCGGGCTACTATATTGCACAAACCGTGGAATCACCACTTGAAGCGATTTTCATGTTTTTCATAGCGGTTGTGCTGGTCATGATCGGCACTTATCTGCTGTTCACAACAGGCAGCATTGTCGTGCTAAAAATGTTGAGACGCAACAAAGACTTCTATTATAAGACAAAGAATTTTACATCCGTTTCAGGTATGATTTATCGTATGAAGCAAAATGCGGTCGGACTTGCCAACATTTGCATACTGAGTACTGCGGTACTTGTCTCACTATCCACAACAGTTTCGCTTTATATGGGGATGGAAGATGTTCTCGAGTCGCGTTATCCACATGAAATTGGCATAATGATACCTGATGGCATCCCAGAAAACCAAGAAAAAGTGACCGCGATGGTCCATCGACTTGCAGATGAGAGAAATGTGGAACTTGAGCATTTCAACACAGTCAGAACAAAAGGCTTTCCCACTGTTGTCGAGGGTAATGAGTTTACTGTCGATCTTGAAAATGGATTCGACTACAAAATGAGCTTTGTTCAGCTTGTTCCTCTAGAAGATTTTAACCTACTTGAAAATTCAAGCACTAGCCTCCAAGAAAACGAAGTGTTGATTTATACCAATCTTGAGATGCTGGGACTTGAGAGTATAGTGGTGGGTGGTAACGAATTTCTTGTGAAAGAGGAGTTATCAGATTCGCTGCTTGAGCCCAAAACTGAGTCAGCTTTGGCCATGAATATTTATGTGGTCGTTGAGGACATTGAAACTTTGCATCATATTTATAACACTATTTACGGTGAAGAGGATCAGACTCTGGATTATATCAGCAGTATTGATGTAGCAGGAACGGAAGAAGCCGAACTCGCGTTCAACTATGGTGTATATGGTGGCATCGCGGAATTCGATTTTGCAGTCAGAGCGGATAGCAGAATGTTATCAAAGGATTCGTTCTTAAGCGCTTATGGTGGTTTTCTCTTCCTGGGTATATTTCTTGGAACCCTGTTCCTTATGGCGACTGTGTTGATTATCTACTATAAACAGATTTCAGAAGGCTATGACGACAAGGTGCGCTTCGATATCATGCAAAAAGTCGGCATGGATGAGTCAGAAGTCAAATCAACAATCAAACGCCAGATAGTAATGGTGTTCTTCATGCCCCTCATTGCTGCGATTGTGCACATCAGCTTTGCCTTCAATGTTATCGTCAAGATGCTTGCACTTTTCGGATTTTCGAATATTTCCCTTTTCATGATTTGCACAGCGGTCACTGTATTGATCTTCGCGATCATATATTTCATCGTTTATGCACTGACAGCGAGGGCTTATTACAAAATTGTTCAATAATCAAAAATTATTCGAATGTCCCTGACGGGGCATTCATTTTTATTTGACGTGACAAGACACGTGTATGTTCTGAATACTGAATACTGACTTATTAAAAAAAGTGATTACATTATAACATTAGGGTATAATCCAGACTAAGATGTGTATTTTTCCAAAGTTGAACATGGAGGCATGATATGGATTCAAAAATATTGATCGTAGACGATTCGATGACCGATCGGATGATTATCAACAATATCCTAAGCGACTATCAGACCCTAATGGCAAGCAATGGACTCGAAGCCATTGAACAGATTGAAAAAGACCCGGACATCGATTTAATCATCCTCGATCTGAACATGCCGAAAATGAATGGTTTTGAGCTCCTCAAATGGATGAGGAAGGAACCGAGACACAGCAAAATTGTAACCTTGATCCTGACGAATTATGATGAGATGGAAAATGAGATTCTCGGTCTGGAACTGGGCGCGGTCGACTACATAAGAAAACCACTCAATATCGAATCCTTGAAAAAGAGAATCGAAGTACATTTGAATCTCAAGATAGCACAAAAAAATATTGAGCGTTACAACAGCATTCTCGAAGAGACTGTGGATGCACGGACACATGAACTCGTGGTGACCCGCGACGTGACCATCCATGCACTCATCGGACTTCTCGAAGTCAGAAACATTGAGTCCAGCAATCACACTGTCAGAACCCAGTGGATCATGAAGCGTCTATGTGAACACCTCAGCACCAAAGAGAAGTACAGCAAACTATTGACTGAAGATTATATCAACGAACTATTCAAGACAGCACCACTTCACGACATCGGTAAAGTGGGAATACCAGACAGCATATTACTAAAACCGGGTAGACTCACCATAGAAGAGTTTGAAATCATGAAAAAACATACCACCTATGGAGTGGAAGCGCTCAGCCATGAAATAGGAAGCACCGATATTGTCCCGAGTTTTGTGAAAACAGCTATTGAAATTGCTGGTACCCATCATGAAAGGTTTGATGGCAGCGGATATCCTAATGGACTATCCGGAACGGACATTCCGCTTCCAGGTAGATTGATGGCCATCATAGACGTTTATGATGCACTGATGAGCAAACGTGTCTATAAACCTGCTTATGAGTTTGAGGATACCGTTGATATGCTTATGAAAGAGCGGGGGAAACATTTTGATCCTGAGCTCTTGGACGCATTTTTAGAAGTAAAAGATCAGATTCATGATCTTTCGATGAGATACATGCAAGACAATGATGAGGAGTGATCCCATGCGTCATAAACTTCCATGGATGGTTATATTAATTGTGTGCATTATTATAACACCAATCAGCTTGGCTCAAGAACCTAAAATAATCTTCACGGATGCTGAGATTGAGTTTATTAAAACACATCCTGTGATAACGATTGGAGTCGATCCTGGATTTGTACCATTCGAATTCATTGACAACAATGGTGACTATGTGGGGATAACTGCAGATTATTTGAAACTCATCAGTGAAAAAGTCGGTATAGAGATGCAGGTTGCAAAAGATTTGGGATGGTCTGAAGTATATGATCTGGCGGTTGATGGTGAAATTGATATGCTGCCTGCAGTATCAAAGACGACCGAAAGGGAAGAACATTTTCTATTTACTGATCCATATTATTTTTTTCAAAGGGTCATTGTTGTCAAAGATACTGAAAAATCAATCAATGGCTTAGATGACCTAGAAGGATTGACAGTAGCGGTACAGCGAAATAGTTCTCATCACAGTGACCTCTTGGAATTGCCGCATATCAATCTCAG
>JAIOSU010000165.1 GCA_021107455.1 Clostridiales bacterium
AAGTTGTTCAACGGTGGACAATGAAACAAGGCGGAAACCCGCACGTAGCTTACTTGCGGACCGTTATGCATAATGTTTTAAAAAAATCAGTAGATATGAAAAAAATATCATTTTTAATTATTTTATTCTTAATCATTCAGTCTCAAGCAAAATCCCAGTCATGTCTTTCTGAAGGAATTATTTTTTCTTCACAAGAGTTGATTGATAATTTTCAAATTAATTATCCAAATTGTACTGAAATAGAAGGAGATGTATGGATAGTAGGTGACAATATTAAAAATCTTGATGGATTAAATGTACTGACCTCAATCGGTGAATATTTTGATATTGATTTTTGTGATAGTTTGGTTAATTTATCAGGATTAGAAAATCTTACATCTGTTCAAGTTCTAGGGATTACAAATAATCCAGTACTTACAAACATATCAGGATTGAATAACTTAACTTCGATTGATGCTTTGCAAATTAGTGATAATCCTAAGTTAGCTAATATAACAGGTTTAAATAATCTCACTACTATTAAGGAATTTTTTATAATCCAGTCTAATTATTCTCTTAATAGTCTATCAGGACTAGAAAAATTATCAGATATTGAGGGCTATTTTAAAGTGATTAGCTCTGATTTAACTGATTTCAATGGAATGAAAGGTCTAACTCATATTGGAGATGATTTTTTAATAGAACAAAATAGCTCTCTTGTGAATTTTTCAGGATTACATAATTTATCCAATATCGAAGGAGATTTTATCATTCGTCAAAATCAAAGTTTTTTTGAAAACAAATCACTTATTGATTTATCCGGGTTGGATAATTTAATCTCTATTAATGGAAGCCTTAAAATAATGGATACTGATTCACTAACCAATTTATCTGGGTTAGAAAATCTGAAATACATTGGCGGAAATCTTTGGCTTGAAGATAATCACGCTTTAACTAGTTTGTCAGGACTTTACAATCTTGATACAATAAGAGTTAGTATGCACTTAATAAATAACGAGGTAATTAAGAGTATATCTGATTTGCAAAATTTGAAATCTTTAGGAGGATATATATGGATACAATATACCAGTAACTTAACTAGTTTATCTGGACTTGAGAATATTAATCCAAATATTTATGGCTTAGTATTAACTGACAATGATTCTCTATCCATATGTGCCATTGAGAGTATATGTAATTATATAGCCAATCCTGATGCTGATATTACACTTATGCGCAATGCTCAAGGTTGTAACAGTAAAGAAGAAATTGAGCAAAATTGTGAAATTACTGACATCTCAGAATTTATTACAATTCCTGACTTAACAATTTACCCTAATCCTGCAAAAAATGAAATTTTTATTTCAAATAGCAATGGAGCTGCTATAGATCAGGTCATTTTATATAACCAAGAAGGGAGAAAGATAATAGATAGGACTATTGTTACTGATAGAATTGACATAACAATGATTAAAAATGGAATATATATTATTGAAATAGTATTAAATGATAGCAAAATAATGAAGAAATTAATAATTATGAAATAAAACACAACGCATAACATTGGGTCATAAAGCATGCGGGTTTTCGTGGTTTTTTGACAATTTTAGTTATCTTTAACTTTCGGTTTCGGGGGATACTGAAACACGGTGGAACTCCCGCACAGCTTCATACCCAAGGACCGTTATGCCCAATTAGTGGAGACTGAACTACATGACAAGAAAAGAGAATATAATAAAGGGATTAAATGCTAGGATAAGAAGCATTGATTTTGCAGTAGAATATTTAGAAAAATCTGATGATAACAAAAAGAGTTATTCAAGGTTTTATCAAGAAATAGCGTTTTTGATACATTATATAATTAAAACAGAAGAATTAAAGACTATTTTCATGGAACTTGTTTCTTATGCCAAGAAACTAAATGATAATCCACATTATGCTAATGCAAAAAACGAGATTGTCAAATACATAAAAGATATTTCCAATGGCATGAAAAATCATCCTAACTATGATACATTTAAAGCTACTTGCTTTCTAGATTTTAAGAATCCTTTAAATGAAATTGAAACTCTACGCTTAGAACCTTTATTGAATATTTTTAGTGAATTTGAATTTAAGGCAGAATATGGACTTGTGGGATTAGCTGATGAAAGTTATCAAGTAATCCAGAGTATTTATGAAAAGTGGACTTATCATCATAAAGAAGATTTCGAGAAAATAGCTGATGATATAAACTTGTTATATAATTCTGTTAATGACATTAGATTTGCGGAAGAATTCGAACATGATTACCATGGTGTTAAATCAGCTCTGAATCTGTCGGGAATTTATTCAGCACTTAATCCAAGAACTTCATTAGGTGGGTCAATATATCATAACTTAATAAATGGTTTAATTCATAAAGGTGAACCTGTTCGTTCAGAAGATACAATTGAAGAATTAAAATTGGATTGTCATAAAATTTATTTCTATTTGATTGAGAAATTAACGACAATGTTATCAATAGAATTAACAATTGATAGGTTTGCTACATATATTTCATTGTATTATCGCGAGAAGATTAAAGGAACTGAAATTGAAAAAACATTTCAAAAGAAATTTGAAGAATTTATTTTTAGGGATGGTTATTATCCCATTTCAGAAGCTCAAGTTAACGATGGTAGAATTGATACATTAATGGTTAATGATACTAATTCTTTCCTTTGTGAATTCAAACAAGTAGATTTAGGAAAAACTAAAGAAGAACAAAAAGAACTTGAGAAAAAAATAAAATCAGCCCAGATACAAAGCAGTATTTATCAAGAACG
>JAIOSU010000300.1 GCA_021107455.1 Clostridiales bacterium
AGATTTGATATAGACAGGGGATTTGAGTTTTCAAGTTTTGCCACACCGACAATTATTGGAGAAATTAAAAAATACTTCCGTGATAAAGGTTGGTCTGTGCGCGTTCCGAGAAGAATTCAGGAACTGTCCAAAAAAATCAATCTTGCAAAATCCAAATTACAACAAGATCTTCAGCGCGTTCCCAAAATCAGTGACATTGCAGCATACTTGAATGTTTCTGAAGAAGAAGTCATAGAAGCTATGGAAGCCTCACAAGTTTATACACCCAAATCACTTGACATCACATATGATTCATCCGGTGATGACAAGGAAATACAACTCCAAGATATCATTGGCAGGGATGACAAATATTTTGACATCATAGAAAACCGTGATTTCATAAATATGTGCATGAAAAAACTTAACGAAGTGGAAATAAAAATTGTCAATGACCGTTTCTTCGACAGTAAAACACAAATTCAAGTTGCAGATGAACTGAACGTATCACAAATGACAGTTTCGAGAATGGAAAAGAAAATCATCAAGAAATTCAGAAAAGAACTTCACAAACTGAATGAAATTTAACTTAAATTAATGGTGAGCACATGACATTCAATAATAGTATGCAGAGCAAACTTAAGAAAATGATAATAAATATCATCTTAATCGTAATTGCGATTGTAGGCTTGATTTTTTATGTGTTTGTTAATAATCAGATTAATGAAAAATATAAAAATGAATCCTATGGAGTCATCAACTATACACATCTTCTATTAACTCAAACATTCGAAGACGCAGAAAGAGGCATTGAAACTGTCAATAATCATATTGATGGTCAGGCTGATTATGCGTCTTTTTTGAATGTCATTTATGAAAATATCAAGAGCGCAAACACTGTATTCATTGGCGATGAGGATGGAAATTTCTATCTGTACCCCAATAGATTTGTTGCAGATGATTACGATCCAAGAGAACGGTCATGGTACATGAACTCAATAGAATCTCCAGATCAAATAATATGGTCAGAACCTTATATCGACCACGGTACAGGTGAATACACTGTGACAGCATCAAAAAACATCAAACTTGAGGATGGTTCTTTTGCGGTAGTGGGCGTGGATATCCTACTTGATGAGCTTAGGACCACTGTAAAAGAAGCGAAAATAGGAAAGAATGGATTTGTTACAGTAGTCAATAAAAGTGGTACAGTCATTGCACATAATAACATTGAAAAACTTGCGATGGGTTGGACGGACAGCGAAATATTTGAATTTGAATTTAGTGAACTGAGTTCAGGTCAATCTGTCATAAAAGGTGACTCTTATAATTATTATGTTGAGTCTTTTGAAAAGGCAGGTTTAGAAATAATTGCCAGTGTCAAGAAAAGTGATATTCTCATGAATCTGATTTACATGTACAGTTTTATGATGGGGATAGTACTCATTTTCATATATTACGCCCAAAAAATTGCCGTAAGACAAGCCGATAAAATCATAACACCACTTCTAAAACTCAAGGACGTTATGGTAATTGCAGGAGAAGGCGATTACAATGTGAAATGCAACGAGACCAGTGACGATGAAATTGGTGTATTGATTGATGGTTTCAATGATATGATTCAAAATATCTATGAGAACAACAATGAAATGCAAGCGCTCTACGAGGAACTCTATGCATCTGAGGAAACCCTCAAGGAGCAATATGATGAGTTATATGAGAATAGGGAATTCATCAAGAAAAGTGAACAACGTTATAAGTCTATTTTTGAAGCATCTAAAGAAGGCCTTTGGGATATGGACGAGCAATGGATCATTCGTTATTTAACTCCAGGCTGGTATGAAAGTTTTGATGTGGATCTAGACAATGTAAAGTCGGAAGAATGGACCAATCTGGTTCATCCAGATGAAAGAGAATATGTCAAAAAACAGATCCAAGATCATATTGAAGGTAAAACAGAAAATTATAACAGTGAATACCGGGTGAAAAACAAATACGGAAATTATGTATGGATAGAATCTATAGGAAAAGCCAGATTTGATTCAGATAAGACATTTATAGGTATGTCAGGTTCACATCTCGACATCAGCGTGAGAAAAAAATACGAGCTGAAAATATTGGATATGGCTTACAAAGATAATTTGACTAAACTTTATAACAGGGCATATTTTGAAGATTATCTTGAAACTTATCTTTCTGAAAACGGCAAAGGAGCGCTTTTGTTTGTCGATATAGACAACTTCAAATACATCAATGATATCTATGGACATATTTTCGGTGATGAAGTGTTGAAGGAATTGGCCAGAAGACTTTCCAGACTTTTTGACAACGACAAAAAGTATCTGATTTCCAGATTCAGTGGTGATGAGTTCATCATTATTCTTAAAGATTTGACGGAAAGAGAAGCCATCATATTTGTAATCAATGCCATGATCGGGGAAATAGAAAGCACCATACAGAGTGAAAATAAATTTTTCAAGGTAACCGCAAGTATTGGAATCACAATTTTTCCAAATGATGGCACCGAAAGAGTTCAGTTGATGCAGAATTCGGATATTGCCATGTATCATGCCAAAAGAATATCCAAAAGAAGTTTTCATTTTTTTGATGATGAGATTAGAACTAAAGCAATCAATGAAATGAAGATAGAAAACAATTTAAGAGAAGCCATTCTTTTAGATGAGTTTGAAATATATTATCAACCGATTATGAATGTCACAGAAAAAAGAGTTACTTCTTTTGAAGCTTTGATCAGATGGAATTCGAAAAAACTTGGCTTTATTTATCCAGATGAATTTATAGCGATTGCTGAAAAGACAGGATTAATCAATGAAATTGGTTTCATAGTTCTTGAAAAATCATGTCATTTCATAGCTGAGCTCAATAAAAAAAGAAATAGTGAGTTTTCAATATCCATCAATATTTCAGTCATTCAATTGATGGAAGATCATTTTGCAAACCGAGTACTGTCCATCATCAAGAAAAGTGGCTTACCAAATCACTTGGTCATCCTTGAAATTACTGAAAGTATGATGCTTGAAAATAATGAAAATATTCTTGCAAAATTATTCTACCTTAGAAATCAACAAATTGGTATTTCGCTGGATGATTTCGGCACAGGCTATTCATCATTCAACAATTTGATTCGATTGCCACTTACAAGTATCAAAATGGATCGTAGTATCATGAAAGATTCCATATCCAATGAACACGTTTTCACATTACTGGAATCCATAGTCACTTTTGCACATAAAATCAATGTTGAAGTTGTTGCTGAAGGTATTGAGGATATTCATTATTTGGAAAAATCCAAAGCACTATGTGCTGATTATCTGCAAGGTTACTATTTCAGTAGACCTGTTGGAGAAAATCAAGTGGAACTGTTGATCAACAGTTTAAATAACATGGGACTAGGTGACAAGTAAATAAAATCAAAAAACCCCGATCTATGCAAACCAGCATAGATCGGGGTTTAATTTTTAGTATCTGACAAAACCTACTTTTTCTTTTACACGTTCAAGCACCTCTAATGAAATCTCAGTTGCTCGTTCACGGCCAGCTTTTAAAATGTCATAAATTTCACCGCTCTCAAGTACTTTGTTATAAGTGTCTTGGACTTTAGCGATTTCAGCTTGGACGATTTCAACCAAATCTTTTTTAAGTGTGCCATAACCTTCATTAGCATACTGAAGTTCAAGTTCTGAAATTGATTTTCCTGAAAATTGGGAATAGATGGTCAGCAAATTACTGACTCCAGGTTTTGAATCCCTGTCATATCTTATAATACCTTCACTGTCAGTGGTGGCCTTCATAATTGATTTCTTTATTTTTGCAGGAGAGTCGAGCAGTGTGATTTTTGAATGTTCGTTTGGATTGCTTTTACTCATCTTTTGAGTAGGATCATCCAGTGCCATAATTCGTGCGCCTTCCTCCACTTTGGAAATGAGAGGCTCAGGGACAACAAAGGTATCTCCAAAACGATTGTTGAAGCGAACTGCGATGTCACGGGTCAATTCTAGATGTTGTTTTTGATCGTTTCCTACTGGAACAAAGTGAGTGTCATAAAGCAAAATATCAGCAGCCATCAATACCGGATAGGTAAAAAGTCCGGTGGTCACCATTTGCTTGCCTTCAGATTTGTCTTTGAACTGTGTCATTCGACTGAGTTCTCCCATATAAGAGAAACAATTTAAAATCCATGCAAGTTCGGCATGTGCAGGAACCTGGGATTGAATAAACAAAGTGACTTTTTTAGGATCAAGACCAATGGCGACATAAAGTGCCGCAAGTTCTATGGTTCGCTTTCGCAGATTTTCAGGGTCTTGCGGAAGTGTGATGGAATGCATATCGACTACACAATAGAAGCAATCTTTATCATCCTGCTGTTTGACGAAGTTTTTCATTGTAATATAATTACCGAGATGTATTTGACCAGTAGGCTGTACACCGGAGAAAACACGTTTCATATAATACCTCCTTTATTGACTTTATCATATTTAAATCATTATAATATTAATGGTATGGACCGTCAAGATAAGACCATATAAGGATTACAATTCCTTAATAAAGTAATTTGCGTTTTGAGGTTGACTCGCAGATGAACCTGTAGTAAGATAATCAAGTCGCCTAACGGTGGCAACAAAGTGGATCAAAACACTTTGAGAAAAAAGCAAAATCGATGTTGACAAACGAAAGTGCGGATGATACAATGATTAAGCTGTCGCAGGTGATGCGGCAACAAAAAAGAAAAATAGAACCTTGAAAATTGAACAGCTTAAATGAAAAAACCAAACGCAATTCATCTGGTGAGTAATCACCGGATAGAAAAGTGATAACGGGTTTCGAAAGAAACCAAAAGAACTAAGTTAGCAACATAATGAGTCAAAAACTTTAAA
>JAIOSU010000271.1 GCA_021107455.1 Clostridiales bacterium
AGAAGCCAATTTCCAGACCATTACCGCACCTTATGCAGAAGCATCTGGCCATGGCAACCAGCTTGGAGAAGTTCAGGGACAAATCGCAGCAATGATCGATTTTTACCGTGGTTTCAACAATGACTGGGAGAGAGCCTACAGATCCTTTATCATGGGCGGCACACTGGAAAGCCGTTATTATCTCACCAGAGAAGAGGCAAGTTACATCAGCAAATTCAAGTCGGGTTTCATAGACAGTTTCATGACAGGTTACATTACAGCTTTCCAAAACACAAACCTGCAAATGGCTATGGCAAACACCAACTATAAGTTGATCGATATGTACGAAACCACCATCGATTTCGCAGATGAGGCCATCAGCTTCACAGGTGGTTCAATGGTTGCTGAGGCATCCACTCCTATTTCGCTGTATTTCCCTGATGCGACACTTTATCAACCAACATATTTCAGTGTCTATAAAGTGCAAAACAGCTTCAATCAGAACAACGCGAAATACGTTCCAGTAAGTTCAAAATTCACTGTTGCGATTTCCAACAGCACAGGAAGTGTGACACTTAGAAATCCAATCACACTCAGCTTCGTCTATTACGGTTCAGAGCGTGCGGGCATCTACCAATGGAAGAACAATCAGTGGGTTTACCAATACACCACACTAGAAGAAGGTAAGATCTCAACTCAGATTCCTGCTGGAGCTTACAGCGGTGGCGAATATGCGATCTTCATCGATGAAACATTCAAGAACATCCAAGATATTGGCTTCAATTGGGCCAACAAGGAAATCTACACACTCATGAGACGCGGCGTCGTAGCGGATACGATCAAGTACTATCCTGAGAAATCCATCACAAAAGCGGAACTCGCTCAAATGATCTATCTCTCAATGCGTGCAAAGAATCCGTTTACCGGAGCTGGAACACATACCTATGCGGATGCAGCGGATTACGGTGGTTTCAAGACAGCCATCGAGTACGTGGTCAGCAAAGGCTACATGCCTCTTGATGCGGCGGGTGTGTTCTCACCGAACTCAAATGTTTCTTATGCTTCCGTTGAAGCCATTTTCAGCAAAATGTTCCTGAGAGACTTCAGATGGAGTGAAATCGCGACAAAGATGAGATATGAGAAATTCACTCTCACAGAAGGCACTACAAACAAAGCGGCATCACTGACCAGAGCAGAAGCGGCTTACATGATTCATGAATTGATCAGATAATAAATCAGAAAGGGTTGAGCTGAATACTTAGCCCTTTCTTTTATAGGTGGAAATATGGTTATTGCAGTAGTACTAATCGGACTTGTGACCGGTTTATTGATTCACAAATTGATTGAAGCGTTCTCAGAGGACCAAAAGATATCAAAGTGGCCTGTACTCATTGTGACGGCGGTGCTCTCAGCACTTGCCTACGCAGTGTATGGTCTAAATGTCGATGGCATTTTCCACTTTGTGATTTGGTGCGTCCTTTTTGCCGTTGCCATCATTGATTACCTGACACTCACCGTGGTGGATGCCATGGTGTATGGCCTCGGTGCGCTCGGACTGATCTATCATTTACTTAAGGGCAATCCGCTCATAGAGAGTGGCATTGGTCTACTGGTGGGATTCGGGATGTATCTTCTTATTTACCTGGCGGCGAAAGCGTACTATAAAAAGGAGGCTTTCGGTTTTGGAGACGTGATGTTGATGGGTGCCATCGGCATTTTTCTAGGAATATCAAAGACTTTGCTTGTGGGATTCATGGCATTTTACCTGGCTCTTATAGGTATTTTGATTCAAAAAGTCGCAGGCAGGCGTTTCCACCTCAAAGAGGAAATTGCATTTGGTCCTTCCATCTGCCTATCTGCGTGGATTGTGTCGCTTTATGGCACTAGAATCATCGACGGGTATCTGAAAACCTTTCTGTTTTAAAAGACAGGTAGATTTGGTATAATTGGATAAGAAATACATCCGGGAGGCGCAACTTGAGACTGAAGAGCATAGAACATTTAAAAGCGGGAGACATGCTGGCAAAGCCGGTTTACGATGACAAATGCCAATTGTTGTTATCAAAGGACGCCGTTTTGACTGAATCTTATATAAGAAGACTAGAACAATCCAACATTCAATGTGTTTATGTGGAAGATGAACTCTCGCGCGGCATTGAATTCGAATCTGTGATTTCAGATGAGCTAAAAATGCGTTCTGTGAACACGATTAAAAATGTATTCAAATCCCTATCTGAAAGAAAAAGCAGTATGTATACCGTGAAGGATCTTGATGCTATTAAAGATGTCATCGATGCGCTCATGGACGAGATTTTCAGTCACAGGGGCACGCTGTATTGTATGACGGAGCTCATGGGTACTGACATGTACACCTATCATCATAGTGCGGAAGTGGCCATTTTGTCCATGCTTGTGGCTAGAAGCATGGGTCTCAACAATGCCTTCATCCACAAAATCGGAGTAGGGGCATTGCTCCACGACATCGGCAAGATGAAAATTCCCGGTGAGGTCCTCAACAAAACGGGTGAGCTGACAGAAGAGGAAACAGAACTTTTAAGGACACATCCTCAGCTCGGTTACAACATGCTGAAGGATTCGGCCAACATTTCACCAATCTCGAGACAAATTGTCTTATTGCATCACGAAAAACTGAACGGTGTGGGCTATCCGCTCGGGCTCAAAAATCAAGACATTCCCGTGCATGTGAGAGTGGTCACCATGTGTGACATCTTCAATGCGACGACCTCAAACCGTTCGTACAAAAATAGATTGAACGCCGATATGGCACTTGAAATTCTACGTGTAGAGACTGTTTATGAACTGGATCGTGAAATTTACCACCACTTGCTGAAAGTGGCGAGCATCTATCCGGCTGGTACATTGGTGGAACTTTCTGATGGCAGACTCGCAATCGTCGTCAAGGAGAATCACGAAGCTCAGACCAGACCAGTTTTGCAGATCGTCAAGAACAATCAGCGTGACGAGTCCATTAATCTGATGGATCATTTGACTCTTTTCATTACAAGAACGATAGATTTTTAGGGAGACGCTATGACTCAAGTCGTTTTTTTCGTAAAACTATTCGTAATATTATTCCTGATAGCTAAGCTGATCATGAAAACCATAAATAATCGCAGCGAGAAGAACACCGTTCTTTTTGTGCTGCTTTTTTTTATACTCATGTCCCACCTCAAAAATATCATGGATGGGGATCTGCCCGGTGAGCTGTTGCCTCAACTCACCAGTCTCGGACTGCTTCTTTACCTGATGTATCTGATCTATCAAGCCAAAGGATCCTTTTCACCGATCATTTCCAACTTTATAGATTTCAAGAGTATATTCAGCTCTGAAATCATCGAGAATTTTGGAGAAGCGGTAGTCCTGATCAACAACAAGTCGCTTGAAGTCGTGGCATCCAATAGCAAATACAAAAAGCTATCTGAAGAAAATCCGAAATATCTGAGTGTCGATGCCTTGGTGGAGGAAGTGCTAAAAGGGGACTCCATCATGGAATTCATCGATTTCCAAAACAAGAAGCACGTGTATGAAATCAGGCTCAACAACTTTGGAAAAAAATACGCACTCATATATATCCAAAATATCACCCTCCGTTCAGAACTCGAATCGCACCTCAAGGAGGAACAGGCATACTTCACGCAGCTTTGGGATACGGCTCCCAACCTCATCATGATTCGAAAAATTTCTGGTGAAGTGGTTTACGTCAACCAGTCCATGGCGACTTTCTTGAGAAGACCAATCAGGAATCTGGTGAACAAACCATTTGTAAACATCTACAATTTTAAAGTCGAGGCTGCAAAGCACGAGTTGATCCAAGAAAAACTGATCGCAAATCCGGAAACGGGTCAGACCCATTTTCTGAAACTGAC